>JAIXSF010000237.1 GCA_027484835.1 Rhizobiaceae bacterium
AGCGCGCCGACGAGGATGACGGCATAGGCAAGGCCGCCACGGATCGGGCCGAACAGCTGGCCGATCGTGTCGAGCAGGTCTTCCGCCATGCGCGATCGTTCTAGAATGATGCCCATGAGCGTGAAGAACGGGATCGACAGCAGCGTGTCGTTGTACATGATCCCGTAGATGCGCTCCGGATGTGACTGGAGCAGCGGCCAGAAGAGGCGGATTTCGGACGAGAAGATCGAGAGCTCGACGCCGAGGACGAAATAGATCAATCCGCCTGCGGCCAGCGTGAAGGCGACCGGATAGCCAAGCAGCAGCATGGCCATGACGGTGGTGAACATGATCGGCGCGAGATTGTGGGCGATAAGGTCGATCATCTCAGGCCTCCTTGCCTTCGGTCTCGGGTGCCACTGCATTCGGCTCCTCGATCCGACCCATCAGCACGGCAGCGCGCTTGATGATTTCGGAGAAGGCCTGGGCGGTCAGAAGCAGGAAGCCGATTAGAACCACCGCCTTGGCGGGCCAGATGATCAGGCCGCCGGCGCTCGACGACATTTCGCCGGAGCGGAAGGACAACCAGAACCACGGCCAGGCGAGATAGGCCATCAGTCCTGCGAAGGGCACCAGGAAGATGGTGTGGAGAATGAGGTCGATCCAGTCGCGCGTCCGCTTCTTCCAGCCGCTCGACAGGATGTCGATTCGGATATGTTCGTTGCGGAGCAGGGCGTAGGCGGCGGCGAGCATGAAGACGGTGCCGAACAGGTACCATTGCAGCTCGAGCCAGGCATTGGAGGAAATGTCGAAGACCTTGCGGATAACGGCATTGCCGGCGCTGATCAGAACGGCGGCCAGGAGCAGCCAGGAAACCCAGCGCCCGATGGCCCCGTTGATCGCGTCGATCAGCCGGGAAACAGCCAACAGGATTGTCATTGTGTTTGTTCTCCCCTTGTCTTTTCGTGCTTAGAGCAATGGTAAACCACGTGCAACCGGACAGCTGGCCTTGGCCGTCAAGGGCAACCAAAGTTGAATGGTCGAAGGTCGCGGTCCGGTCGGATTGCTCAATTGCCAGCGCCCTGTTTCGCTCGGATTTTAACTGTTTGAATATGGCGCCCTTAACAGGTTCTGTCTTAGTCGTTTGCGTCCCGCTTCGAAGCAGTGCATTTTAGCTGTTGCTTCGCTTCGCGCGTTGCTGTGGCATTTTAGAACATCATATTTTTCTGCTTGATCCAGATGCTGGGATTGGAAGAGTCATCATTTGACGCTTGAAGTTTCGCCTCCGACCTTGCCGGGAGGGCAGATCATGAAGGCCGCCAAGGTGCGTGACCAGAATGTGCCGACGGACGTATATCTATCGTTCGTCAGTTCGCTCTTCGACAACCGCTCCACGCTGTTCACCGGCATGATCGTGCACATGCTGACCTTTGTGACGGTCTATGTGCAGACGGATGCCTCTTTCTATCTGGCTCTTTGCGGTTGCCTGGTTCTGGTCTTCGCCTTTCGCCTCCACTCCTTCTTTCTGTTCGACCGCGAGGACAAGGCCTCCCTGACCCGAGAGCAGATCGCCGCCTGGGAGCGGAGATATGTTTTGGGTGGTGCGTCGACCATGGCGGTGCTTGGGATCGGCAGCGGCTACGCGATGCTCGCCTTCGAAGACACGTTTGCCGAGCTCGCCTGTATTTCCGTTGCCATGGCGACCATGGTGTCAATCGTCGGACGAAACTACGGATCGCGGCTCGCCGTTGACCTTCAGACGCTGGCCTGCTGCGCTCCCATGGTCATCGGCAGTCTGCTGGCGCAGGATATCTTCAAGGCGCTGCTGTCGCTGATGCTGATCCCTTTCTGGCTGACGACACGGGCGATGGCCAACGGGGTGCGCGAGTTTCTCTACGAAAACGTCATTGCGTCCCGCGAGATGGCGAAGATCGCCGATCGGTTCGATACGGCGCTGAGCAACATGACCCATGGTCTGCTGATGCTCGACCCGAACAATCGCATCGAAGTCGTCAACCGCAAGGCCTGCGAACTGCTTAATCTGGGAGATCGAAGCCGCCTCACGGGTTGCGATCTGGATGTCGTGCTGCGCTATGGCGTGCGCCATACCTTTATCGACGGATCGATGCCGAACCTTTTGCAGAAGCAGCTGTCTCAGTTGACGCAAGGCCTGTCCAACAGGGCCGTCATGCATTTCTCGGAGGATCTCGTCCTCGAATTCTCCGCCAAGCGGCGGGATGAGGGAGGCGTCGTTCTGATATTCGAGGATGTGACCGCCCGCGTCCGCGCCGACCGCAAGATCCTGCATATGGCGCGATATGACAGCCTGACCGGTTTGCCACACCGCGGCTACTTCACCGAACTCGTCGGCGAGCGCATGGAGCGGCCGGGAGAATTCGGCGAGACCATCGGGTTGATGATCCTCGATGTGACGGACTTCAAGCATGTCAACGATCTCAAGGGGCATCTAAGCGGCGACAGGCTTCTGGTCGCGGTCGCGGCCCGTCTGACCGAACTGGCCGCTGGCAAGGCCGTTGTGGGTCGCCTGGTGGGTGACCATTTCATCTGTTTCTTCCCGAATGTCGAAGGGCGCGCCGATCTCGAGGCTCAGATGCGGGAACTGCATGCGGCCGCTTGTGGCAGCTTCGACGTCCTGGGCTCGCGGATCCCGGTCAATTTTTCGGCCGGTGCGGTGATCCTCGCCAGTGCCGACATGAAGATGGACGAGTGGCCCGTCAAACTCGACATCGCACTGTTCGAATCGAAGGCGCGGAGCCGCGGACAGTTCACCCTGTTTGCCGAAGAGATGGATGCCCGTTATCTCGAACGTCAGCGGTTGAAGGCGGATCTGAGGGCGGCGGTCGATCAGCATGGCATCACGGTGGTCTACCAGCCAATGTTCACTCCTGACGGCCGCAGTCTTCCCTGTTGCGAGGCGCTTGCCCGGTGGCATCATCCGGAGAAAGGGCCGATCGCACCCAATATCTTCATCCAGATCGCCGAGGAGATGGGGATCGTCACGGCACTGACGTATCAGGTGCTGAAGGCCGCATGCAACGAATGCCTGACTTGGCCGGAAGCGATCGGCGTGTCGGTCAATCTGTCGGTCCACGATCTGCGCAGTGAAGACCTCGCCGATACCGTCGAGGCCATCCTCAGGGACACGGGTCTGCCTGCCAA
This sequence comes from Rhizobiaceae bacterium, assembly GCA_027484835.1. Lineage (GTDB taxonomy): Bacteria > Pseudomonadota > Alphaproteobacteria > Rhizobiales > Rhizobiaceae > Allorhizobium. The sequence goes on from JAIXSF010000237.1 coordinate 3,160, forward strand.
GCGGTTGCATCTTGAGATTACCGAGAGCAGTCTCATCGAAGAGCTGGCCGCAGCACGTGCCGTCCTCGAGCGGCTCCGGGCGCTTGGAGCAACAATATCGATCGATGATTTCGGAACTGGTTTCTCAAGCCTGAGCTATCTCGACACGCTGCCGGTGGATGTCGTCAAGATCGACCGGTCATTCGTCCGCGACATCGCCGAAGACCAGCGGCGCCTGAAGCTCCTGCGCGGCATCGTCAACCTGGCGCGCGGGCTCGACATCGGAATCGTCATCGAGGGTGTCGAAACCCGGGAGCAACTCTCTTTGATCAAGAAGCACAACTGTGCCGATCTCATTCAGGGCTACGTGTTTTCCAGGCCAATCGCAGGGCACGCGATCGCGGCGCTTGCCGAGGAAGCCGAACAACACGGGATCACCGTGCAGGCAGGCGTGGCGTAACGTCCTGACCGTCCTTGCGATAACCAACGGACGGCTTTCCCTTCAATCCAATGGTTTCGAATGATACTGTTAACGTTAACCATTGGTAGCTTAATCCTTTATTAATATTGGGGGGAGCGACGGTGAATGATGCGTGTTACCCCGATCACGTCGGAGCAACCGGGTGAGCGCATAGCATGGAACTGGAAGGCTTTTCGGAACGGTTGATGCGGCATCTCGATTTCATCGAGTATCGCCGCGTCGAAACACAAGAGGATTTCGAGGATATCGAGAGGCTCAGGTACAAGACCTACAAGGCCGCCGATATGATCCCACGCTCGTCATCGAGCATGATTGACGATGCGGATTTCGACCCTCACGCCTATGTCTTCGGCATCTATTATTTCGAGGAACTGGTCAGCACGATCCGCCTCCATCACGTGACACCGGAACATACGCTTTCACAGTCTTCCCAGGTCTTTCCGGATGTCATGGAGGCTTATCTTGAAGCAGGCCTCACCTTGATCGATCCGGCGCGCTTTGCGACAGATCCGGCATTCGTGTCGGAGCTGTCTGTCCTGCCGTACATCACATTGCGTCCAAGTATCGTTGCTGCGGCATATTTCAAAGCCGATCGGGTCCTTCAACCGGTGCGCCCGGCACATGCGGCCTTTTACAAGCGTGTTTTCTACGCCGAGACCGTCGTCGAGCGTCGCATGACCGAGGTCTACGGCCGGGAGCTCACGCTGATGGCGACCGATACCCATACGACCGGTACCAAGTTGCTCCGGCGCTATCCCTTCTTCGATTCGGGGGTTCACGAGCGGCGCATGATGTTCGGGCGAGGGGAGGGGCATAGGTCAACGCCACCGCTGACAATCCTGCCATCGGCGCGCCTTGTGGCTGCCGGCAAGATCAGCGGTGCAGTCGCGGGTCGGGATTATTGACCTTGAAACCCGGATGCGATTGCGCTCCGACTGTCGTTTGTGTATGCGAGAAAAAGACGAAATTCAGCCCACGGCAGCGTTCCCCTTGATTCTGCCATGGTGCCGCCAGTCCTACGATTTGGGAGATCCACCATGAGCGAACATCATTCCGGTCCGGCCGAAACCGGTGCATCCATGGATTACAAGGAGCACGAGAAGACCTACGACCTCTTCATCGCAGGTGCCAAGTATGGAACCGCCATCCTTGTGGCGCTGATGATTGCGATGGCTGCCGGCTTCTTCGGTGGCGCAGGCCTGCTCGGCGGCTTCTTTATCTGGATCATCCTGTCGGTCGCCGGCGTCTTCATGATGCGCTGATCGACACGATCCAGCGTCCACGACAACAGTATGAGGCGGTCCGGAAACGGGCCGCCTTTTCTGTTAGATCGTATCGTCAAGGCGATCGGTGCCGTAGAAACGCAAAACGGCGGGTTTCCCCGCCGTTTCAAATTCATGTCCCGATTGTCTCGATCAGCTTGTCGTGCGCGTGCGGGCGAGGCCCTGCTTGGCCGGCTCGTATTTCGGGTCGAGGCGCAGCGCATGGCTATAGGACTTGGCGGCGCGCGCCTTGTCGCCGCGGCGCTCATAGACGAGCGCCTGGTTGGCCCAGCTTTCGGCGATGTTGTTGTTGAGCTCGATCGCCAGGTTGAAGTCGGCAAACGCGTTGTCGTCATCATTCAAGGCAACGTAGGATACGCCACGACCGTTGTACGGCTCCGGCGCACGCGGCGAGAGCGAGATCGCCTTCGAGAAGTCGTCGATGGCCTTGGCGTGGTCGCCGCGCAGCTGATAGATCAGGCCGCGATTGTGGAAGGCGCGACCGTCGGTTGTGTCGAGCTGGATGGCGCGGTTGAAATCCCCAAAGGCTTCGTCAACACGACCAGCCTGGCGATAGATGTTGCCGCGGCCGATATAAGCGACGTCGTAGTTCGGGTTGATCTTCAGCGCCATGTTGTAATCGGCGGCGGCTTCGACCGGCTTGCCCATGTTGCGATAGACCAGGGCGCGGTTTGCATAGGCCTGGAAGAACTGCGGATTGAGTTGCAGCGCCGTGTTGAAATCGTCGAGCGCCTGCTTGAACTGTCCGGCGCGGCCATAGGCGGAGCCACGGACGTTATAGCCTTCCGGATCGCGCGGATTGGCCTGGATCACGGCAGTGAGGGAAGCGATGTTCTCGTCCGAACCCTGGGCGCGATCGAGGCGGATGACGTCAGTCGTTTCCGTCGTGGTCGCGCAGCCTGCCAATGTCATGGCGGCGAGCAAGGCGATGGCTGAGGCCAGGCGGTGCTTGCGGTCGGAGTTGGAGGCAATCGGCAGCACGGAGGTTTTCGTCATGAGGCGCATCATCCGGCCGCTGCCTGCGCCGCATCAGGCTTCAGACAGCGCAAGTTGGTGTTTCATATCAAAAGAGCGGCGGCGATTCGTCTCGCCCCCGCCCTCATTTCACAGGAAAACGCCCAAATAGGGGCAGCTCAACGGCCGCGTGCAGCCGGCAGCAGGCCTTCGCGCTGCATCTTCTTGCGTGCGAGTTTGCGAACGCGACGAACGGCTTCGGCCTTTTCGCGTGCACGCTTCTCGGACGGCTTTTCGAAGAAGTCGCGCATCTTCATTTCACGGAAGATGCCTTCGCGCTGCATTTTCTTCTTGAGAGCGCGGAGCGC
>JAIXSF010000227.1 GCA_027484835.1 Rhizobiaceae bacterium
GCCGGGTGATGCTGCCCATCACCTTCTCGCTGACTTCCAGCACCAGCCCGCCCGAAGCCACGGTGCGCGCGGCCGCCTGTTCGACGGGCGGCTTGCCCTTGGCGGCCTTGGAATAGATCAGCGTGCGGATGGTCCAGCCGAGCTCCAGCGCGTCCAGCACCAGCTTCAGGCCTTCGGCCATGAAGGTGCGGCTCTCGTCGCGGGCCTTCTTCAGCGACAGCGCCTTGATGTCCTTGATGATGGGATTGGCGAGGCTGGTGACTTCCTTGACCTGGCCGACGCGGCGCGGGCCCTCGTTTCGATAGTCGTCGGTCATTTCGGTACCCAGCGGCTGAAGAGAGAGGTGGACAGCGCGCGGCCTGGCGTCTTGCCATCGAGGCCTGCTTCGCGGATGACGAGCTCGCCGGACTCGACCAGGCCACCTTTGCCGCGCATCGTCTCGCGCATCAGTTCATGGATCGAGTAGAAGCTCGCACGGATCGAATAGGCCGTGAGCACCAGTCCGACCGCTTTCGGCGCCAGAAGCTCGCGGCAGACGTCGAGCATCAGCGGCAGATGGTCGAAAAGCTGCCAGACTTCACCATTGGGACCCCGGCCGAACTTCGGCGGGTCGGTGAGGATGATATCGTAGCGATGACCGCGGCGTTCCTCGCGCAGGATGAACTTCATCGCGTCCTCGCAGATCCAGCGGATCGGCGCCTTGTCGAGGCGGCTCAGAGACTGGTTTTCGCGCGCCCAGCCGATCGCCTTCTTCGAAGCATCGACATGGGTGACTTCGGCGCCGGCGGCGGCTGCCACCAGCGAGGCGACGCCGGTATAGCCGAAGAGGTTCAGAACCTTTAGCGGCCTGTCGGACGCCTCGATCTTCTGCTTCATCCAGCTCCAGTGGGCGATCTGCTCGGGGAAGACGCCGACATGCCGGAAGGCGGTGAAACGGCCGTGGAAATCGGTATCGAGCAGGGCAAGCGGCCAGGTTTCGCCCAGCGCCTCACGCTGGAAACGCCAGCGGCCCATGCCGTCTTCGTCAGTATCGCCGGTGAACACGGCATCGGCCTTGTCCCAGACATGGGTGGGCAATGCCTTTGGCCACAGCGCCTGGGCTTCAGGACGCACGATGCGATAGGGTCCATACTGCTCGAGCTTCAACCCGTCGCCACTGTCGATCAGATGAAAGTCGCCCGCGCCGGTGGATTCAAGGATCAGCGGAACGCGCTCGGCCGGGCGGTCGCCGGTTCGGACCGTCAGGAGACGGGCCGGCTCTGCCGAGGTCTCCGATGCTTGCGGCTGCGGCTTCGCCTTTACTGCCTCGGCCTCGCGACGCGGCGGACGGGCCTGGCGCTCGTCCCTGCCCTTGGCTGGATGAGGTTTTGCCGATCCAGGCCGTGTGTCGCCACTGGCTTTCGCCTTCGCTCCCGGAAATGGCTTGGCGCCGGGGCGACGTTCCTTGTTCTTCACGTCATCAATCCGTGGGTCGTGTTCGTCTCGGCCTGCCCTTAGCACTGCCGGCCGGGCACGAAAAGGAAATTTGCCGCGAGCGCCTTACGCCATGGCCTACTTGGCGCCGAGCTGAGGAAGGGTTGAGCCGGCAATCTGTTCGGCTCTGGACTTCTGGCGGTCCGCCTCCGCCTGCCATTGCTGAGCCACGCGCGACTGACTGCGGGCCTTCTTGCGGTGCTTGCCCTGGGTGAACCAGGTCACGATCGCACCGAGAAGCACGCCGAGCATCACGGCAATGATCAGGAAGACGAAGAAGGGCGCTGAGACCGAAAGAGCCGGATCGGCGGGATCGAAAGGGTTGAGCGCAAGGCTGACCGGAGCCCGGTTTGCTACAGCCAGAACCACGAGCAGAACACCCAGAGGCAGAAAGACCACGAGGCTCACGACTTTACGGATCATCTGGATATGTCTCCCTGCTCTCACACAATGCGCGCAATGGCACTTCACTCAGGCTGAAGTTAAGCACAGGGGCGGAATTTTCAACGCGAAAAGCGCTTATTCGTCGTCTTCGTCGCCCATGCCCGGGTTCAGGCGCTCGCGCAATTCCTTGCCGGTCTTAAAGAAGGGCACCCACTTTTCTTCGACAAAGACGGTTTCGCCCGTGCGCGGATTGCGGCCGGAGCGCGAGGGACGATTTTTGACGGAGAAAGCGCCGAAGCCTCGAAGCTCAACGCGATTACCGGCAGCCAGCGCATCGGTGATTTCGTCCAGAACCGCATTCACAATGTTTTCGACATCGCGATGATAGAGATGCGGATTGCGGGCCGCAACGATCTGCACCAATTCCGACTTAATCACGCGGACCCCCTGAATTTTCTCTTGTGACGTGAGCGCTGACAAGGTTGCCAAAGCAAAAAAGCTCAGTCAAGGAACAACTTAACCATAAACCGACCTCTTTGCGAGAGATATGACGCGTGTCACACGCGGAATCGTGATTGCCCTCGCCTCACTTTTTCCGCGTCGCCGCGGGATGGTCGAATTGGCATGCTTCTTGTAACGGATGTGCCACAATCCATATTGGCAACACTTGGAAGGCATGCGAAACGACGATGAAGATGGCTCGGCCGTTGGCCGACGTCCTGATGAATGGGTTCCCACGAATGCTGCAATCGACACATGAAGGGCTGCAGGCCACCGGGCGTGGCAACGGCAAAGATGCCTACCGGCACGCGATCAAGCATTCGCGGCGGGTCAAGCGTCTTCGCGTGCTGCTGCCGCTTGCGGCACTCCTCGTGACGTTCGCCTTCGTTGCCGTCTCCGTGGTGCGCAGCCTGATGCCAGAAGAGTTGCAGATCGAGTCGGCCAAGATCGAAGACGGCAAGGTGGTAATGGAGAAGCCTGCGATTGCGGGGCGGAACTCCGATGGCGTGCGCTATTCGATGCGGGCGGAACGCGCGCTGCAGGATATCAAGAACCCCAACATGATCACGCTCGAGACAATTGCCGCAGCCGTACCGGTCAGCGACAAGGTGATTGCGCGGGTCGTGGCGACGGGCGGCATCTTCGACCGGGGCGCAAACACCCTCAATCTCGACAAGCCCTTTACCCTCAATCTGAGCAGCGGTATCGACGCGCAGTTCGGCTCCGCCAATCTCGATATCGCCGGCGGCACCATGCAGACCAAGGATCCAGTGGCGATCCAGACCAAAGGTGCCTCGATTGTTGCGAACTCGCTCGAGATGAAGGATAAGGGACGAACCATGATATTTACGGGCAGCGTCAGGTTGAACATCGAGCCGTCCGCCCTCCGCAGCAATCGGTCTATGGAAGCCGTCCAGCCATGAATTATCGCACCCTCGTCCAGATTTCCCTCGCTGGTTTCCTCGTTGCGTCTGCAGTGGGGATGGCTTCGGACCAGACCACGAGTAGCCAGATGGACGGTCTCAAGCTGTCGAACGACCAGCCGATCCAGATCGAAAGCGATGCGCTCGAAATTCGCGAGCAGGAAAAGAAGGCATTCTTCACCGGTAACGTGAAGGTCGTCCAGGGAACGACGACGCTGCAGGCCGGCGCCATGACGGTTTTCTATCGCGGCGAGGGTACGACGGTTACGCAGGGTAACGCCGACATCGAGAAGATCGATGTGATGGACAAGGTATTCCTGCAGTCCGAAACGCAGCAGGCGACGGCCGACAAGGGCTATTTCGACATGACGAAGCAGGTATTCGTCCTCGAAGGCGAGCGTGTCGTGCTGTCCGAGGGACAGAATGTGTTCGTCGGCTGCAAACTCACCGTCCAGATGAATTCAGGTCAGGCCAAGCTCGACAGCTGCGGCCGGCGCGTCCAGATTCAGCTCGATCCCAAATCCCAGAAGAGCAACTGACGGGTCAGCGTGAACGTGCACATTCCCTTCCTCTCCAAGTCCAAGCAGGCCAAGAAGTCGGCTGCTCCGACCGGCCTGCCCGGCGACAAAGCGCGCTATGAAGGCACGCTGATCGCGCACGGACTGACGAAAACCTATAATTCCCGCCGCGTCGTCAACGGAGCCTCTCTGGTTGTCCGCCGAGGCGAAGCCGTGGGTCTGCTCGGTCCCAACGGCGCCGGCAAGACCACCTGTTTCTACATGATCACAGGCCTGGTTCCTGTCGATGCGGGAACGATCTCGATCAATGGCGACGACGTGACGTCGATGCCGATGTATCGCCGCGCGCGTCTTGGCGTCGGTTACCTGCCGCAGGAAGCGTCGATCTTTCGCGGACTGACGGTCGAGGAGAATATTCGCGCCGTCCTTGAAGTGCATGTCTCCGACAAACGCAAGCGCGAAGCCAAGCTCGACGAGTTGCTGGCCGAATTCCATATCGAGAAGCTGCGCAAGTCTCCGGCCGTCGCCCTGTCCGGCGGCGAACGCCGACGCCTCGAAATAGCGCGTGCGCTTGCGACCGATCCAACCTTCATGCTGCTCGACGAACCCTTTGCGGGCGTCGATCCGATCTCGGTCTCCGATATCCAGAACCTGGTGCGCCATCTGACCGCGCGCGGCATCGGCGTCTTGATCACGGACCACAATGTGCGCGAGACGCTCGGGCTGATCGACCGCGCCTACATCATTCATGCCGGCGAAGTGCTGACGCATGGCCGCGCCAATGACATCGTCAACAATGCCGATGTCCGCCGCCTCTATCTCGGCGACAAGTTCAGCCTCTGAGGCCGAACGAAGAAAACGGCTCCGCACGCCCCGCTGCGGCTTGACCAAAACAAAATAAAAAGCAATTTTTGGGCCAAGTGGAATTTTCCCGCAATGACCTGCGGGATTACGGGGGAATGTAGGGAGTCGAACGTCCGTCATGGCCTTATCCGCCAACCTGTTCCTGCGACAAAGCCAGTCTCTGGTGATGACTCCACAGCTGATGCAGTCCATTCAGCTGTTGCAGATGACCCACCTCGAGCTGATGCAGTTCATCGCGCAGGAAGTCGAGCGCAATCCGCTGCTCGAAATGGCGGCAGATGATGGGGATTTGGGCGGAGAACTGCCCGACAATGCCGATCGGCACAGCACGATTTCCGAGAAGGACAGCGCCTCAATAGACGAATTCTCAGCAGCACCCTCGCTCGACAGCGACTGGTATGAAAACAGCGGCAGTGAGGGACTGAGCGACCGGCTGGACACGAATTTCGATAGCGCCTTCGCCGACGAGGGATCGTCGCAAAGGCCGGATGCGCCGGAACTTCTCGGGCAATGGAAATCGATGCCGGGACAGTCCGGCGATGGCAGCGAGGGGTTCGATCTCGACGACTTCGTGGCCGGCCAGATCAGCCTGCGTGACCACCTCAACCAGCAGATCCCCTTTGCCCTGAGTTCGGCTTCCGACCAGCTGCTCGCCTTAGTTCTCGTCGACCATCTCGACGAGGCTGGCTATCTGAGGGCCGATCTCGAAGAGATCGCAACGCGGCTCGGCCTTTCGCTGCCCGCCGTCGAAGACGTGCTGACGACGCTTCAGACGCTGGAGCCTGCTGGTGTCTTCGCCCGCACGCTCAGCGAATGCCTGGCAATCCAGCTGCGCCAGCGCGACCGCTATGACCCGGCGATGGCAGGCCTGGTAAACAATCTCGAACTCCTGGCGAAACGCGACTTCGCAACGCTGAAGAAAATCTGCGGCGTCGACGAGGAAGACCTCATCGACATGCTTGCCGAAATCCGCAAGCTCAATCCAAAGCCCGGCGGCTGCTTCGAAAGCTCGGTCAGCGAATCCGTGACGCCCGACATCGTGGTTCGGCCGGACGGGGCGGGTGGATGGCGGGTAGAGCTCAATCCGGATGCACTTCCCCGGGTTCTCGTCAACCACACCTACATGACCGCCGTCGGACGTCGCGGCGCCTCCAAGGAAACGCCCGACCAAGCGTTCATGTCCGAATGCCTGCAGAATGCCAATTGGCTGACCCGGAGCCTCGATCAGCGGGCACGGACGATCACCAAGGTTGCCGCCGAGATCGTGCGGCAACAGTCGGCATTCCTCGACAACGGCGTCGATCATTTGCGGCCGCTCAATCTCAAGACCGTGGCCGACGCCATCAAGATGCACGAATCGACCGTCAGTCGCGTGACGACGAACAAATACATGATGACGCCGCGCGGGCTGTTCGAGCTCAAATATTTCTTCAGCGTTTCGATTGCTTCGGCAGAAGGTGGTGACAGCCATTCGGCGGAAGCGGTCCGGCACAGAATCCGCGCGCTGATCGACAGGGAAAGCCCGGATACCGTGCTCTCCGATGACGATATCGTCGATCAGTTGAAGGCATCCGGCGTGGACCTCGCACGCCGGACGGTGGCGAAATATCGAGAGGCGATGAACATCCCCTCCTCCGTCCAGAGACGCCGGGAAAAGCGGGCGATGGCCAAGGTTTCCGCCGTCTGACGGGCGCCATTTCGCCGCAAAGATTAACAGGAGATTGACTCTTCACCGGATGGCGGCTAGAAGCGCGCCGCAATCGACAGCGCACACTGTTGACCCAGGGAACGAACCCTTTACTACGCCCGACAAACGAAGGCAGAGACTGACCGAACCGCTCGAAAAGCTTGGACGCGGGCGTCGCTTGGCGTAAAATGGAGACGCAACCAATCATAAGAAGGGAAACTCCATGAGTGTGCGTGTATCCGGCAAGCAGATGGA
>JAIXSF010000126.1 GCA_027484835.1 Rhizobiaceae bacterium
CTATAGAGGCGCAAGAATTGGAAGGATGCCAAGATGACTGGACTGGTGAAAAGCAGTGCCGACCTCGATCCGCGCCGTCGGCGCATCCTGTTCCGCTGCTGGCATCGCGGCATCCGGGAGATGGACCTGATGCTCGGTCAGTTCTGCGAGGCCGAGATCGAAGGTCTCACCGAGGCCGAACTCGACGAGCTCGAAGTGATCATGGCCGAGGAGGACAATGATCTCGTCCGTTACATTACCGGCGCCGAGCCCGTGCCGGCCCGCCTCCAGACACCGCTCTTCGAACGCATTGCCGCCCTCAGGCCGGATTTCTCCCCGGTCACGGGCGAAGAACACGCTGCAAAGTAACAGATATGTCCCTGATCGATGTGAAGCGGATCGTCGGCGCACAATCCGCCCTGACGCTCTCCCATGTGCCCGACGGCATGGATGCCTTCATCCTCGCCGAACTCGCGCGCGAGGGCCGTCCCGTTGCCTATGTCGTCTCGGACGGGCAGCGGCTGCAGAACATCGAACAGACGCTGAGTTTTGCCGCACCCGATATCCCGGTCTTGAGCCTGCCGGCCTGGGACTGTCTTCCCTATGACCGCGTCTCGCCCTCGGCCGATGTCTCCGCACGTCGGCTTTCGGCACTGTCGGGCCTGATTGCGCTCTACCTCAATCCGCACCCGGCGATCGTGCTCGTCACGGTCAATGCCATGTTGCAGAAGGTGGCGCCCGCAGATGTCATCGACAGCCTCGGCTTTTCGGCAAAGCCCGGCAATCAGGTGAGGATGGACGACATTGCCGCACGTCTGGAGCGCAACGGTTTCGACCGGGTCGCGACGGTGCGCGAGGTCGGCGAATTCGCCGTTCGCGGCGGCATCCTCGACGTTTTCGTCCCCGGCGCGGAAGAACCCGTGCGCCTCGATTTCTTTGGGGACACCCTGGAGAGCATCCGCTCCTTCGATCCCGCAAACCAGCGCACCATTGCCCAGGTCCGTTCGCTCGATCTCAACCCGATGAGCGAAGTGACGCTGACGCCCGAGAGCATCAGCCGGTTCCGCAAGAACTATCTCTCGCTGTTCGGCGCCGCCACCCGCGACGACGCGCTCTATGCAGCCGTATCCGAAGGTCGCCGCTATGCCGGCATGGAGCATTGGCTCCCGATGTTCTACGACAAGCTGGAAACCACCTTCGACTATTTGCGCGGCTTCCGGATGGTCACAGACCATACCGTGCGTGAGGCAGCCGAAGAACGCGCCAAGCTGATCCGCGACTATTACGAGGCGCGCCTCAACTCGGCGACCCCCGGCAAGGGCCATCTGGCCCAGGGAACGCCGTACAAGCCGGTCCCGCCGGAGCGCCTCTATCTCGGAGCCGGCGAGTTCGGAAAGGCCCTCGATGCCTTCGATCCGATCCGCATCACACCCTTTGCCGAAGCAGGCGGCGACAGCCGGCTGGTCATCGAGGTCGATGCCAGGCCGACCCCGCGCTGGGCAAAGAGTGCCAATGAAGCAAGCGAAGAAGGTAACCGGACCAACGTCTTCGGCCAGGCGGTCAGCTACATCGCCGACAAGCGTGCCACCGGCGCCAAGGTCATCGTCTCCGGCTGGTCTGAAGGCTCGCTCGACCGCCTGTTGCAGGTCCTGAATGAACAGGGCCGGGAAAAGCTGGTCCCTGTCGCGGCACTGAAGGACGTCGACAAGCTGAAGAAGGGCGAGGCGGGTACCGCCGTCCTCAGCCTCGAAGGCGGCTTCGAGGCCAACAATCTGATTATCATCGGCGAACAGGATATCCTCGGCGACCGCATGGTCCGCCGATCCAAGCGCCGCAAACGGGCCGCCGATTTCATCTCGGAAGTCGCCGGCATCGACGAGGGCTCGATCGTCGTGCATGCCGAACACGGCATCGGCCGCTTCGTCGGTCTGCGCACCATCGAGGCGGCCGGTGCGCCGCATGCCTGCCTTGAATTGCAATATGCCGACGACGCCAAGCTCTTCCTGCCGGTCGAAAACATCGACCTCCTGTCGCGCTATGGCGGCGAGGCGACCGAGGTGCAGCTCGACAAGCTGGGCGGTGGCGCCTGGCAGATGCGCAAGGCCAAGCTCAAGAAGCGCCTGCTCGATATGGCGGGCGCCCTGATCCGCATCGCTGCCGAACGCATGACCCGCTCTGCACCGGTCCTGACGACGCAGGAAGGCCTCTACGACGAATTCGCTGCCCGTTTCCCCTATGACGAGACGGAAGACCAGGAAACGGCGATCGAATCCGTTCGCTCGGACCTTGGCGCTGGCCGCCCGATGGACCGCCTCGTCTGCGGTGACGTCGGCTTCGGCAAGACGGAAGTGGCGCTCCGCGCCGCTTTCATCGCCGCGATGAACGGCATCCAGGTCGCCGTCGTCGTGCCGACCACGCTCTTGGCCCGTCAGCATTTCAAGACCTTCTCGGAACGCTTCCGGGGTCTGCCGATCCGCGTCCAGCAGGCCTCCCGCCTTGTGGGCACCAAGGAATTGAACCTCGTCAAGAAAGAAGTCGCCGAAGGCAAGACCGACATCGTCGTCGGCACCCATGCGCTGCTCGGCTCGGGCGTCAATTTCGCCAATCTCGGGCTTCTCATCATCGACGAGGAGCAGCATTTCGGCGTGAAGCACAAAGAGCGCCTGAAGGAGCTGAAATCGGACGTTCACGTCCTGACGCTTTCGGCAACCCCGATCCCGCGCACCCTGCAGCTCGCCATGACCGGTGTGCGCGAACTCTCGCTGATCACCACGCCGCCGGTCGACCGCATGGCGGTGCGCACCTTCATCTCGCCCTTTGATCCGCTGGTGATCCGGGAAACGCTGATGCGCGAGCATTATCGCGGCGGCCAGAGTTTCTATGTCTGCCCGCGTCTCGCCGATCTCGCCGATGTGAAGAGCTTCCTGGACGAGAACGTGCCGGAACTCCAGGTTGCGATCGCCCATGGCCAGATGGCAGCGGGTGAACTCGAAGACATCATGAACGCCTTCTACGAGGGCCGCTATGACGTGCTGCTCTCGACCACCATCGTTGAATCCGGTCTTGATGTTCCGACGGCCAACACGCTGATCGTCCACCGTGCGGACATGTTCGGTCTCGCCCAGCTCTACCAGATCCGTGGCCGCGTCGGTCGCTCCAAGGTCCGCGCCTTTGCGCTGCTGACGCTTCCGGTCAACAAGGTGCTGACCGCAGGTGCCGAACGGCGCCTGAAGGTCCTGCAGTCGCTCGATACGCTGGGCGCCGGCTTCCAGCTCGCCAGCCACGATCTGGATATCCGTGGCGCCGGCAATCTGCTTGGCGAGGAACAGTCCGGCCACATCAAGGAAGTCGGCTTCGAGCTCTACCAGCAGATGTTGGAAGAGGCGGTCGCCGAGGTGAAGGGTGTCGATGAAGTGGTCGATACCGGCTGGTCGCCGCAGATCCAGGTCGGCACGTCTGTCATGATCCCGGAAAACTACGTGCCGGATCTGCATCTACGTATGGCACTCTATCGCCGCCTCGGCGAACTCGATGATCTCAGGGAAATCGACGGTTTCGGCGCCGAACTGATCGACCGATTCGGGCCGATGCCGGTCGAGGTCCAGCACCTGCTCAAGGTCGTCTACATCAAGGCGCTCTGCCGCACGGCCAATGTCGAGAAGCTGGAAGCCGGGCCCAAGGGTGTCGTCGTCCAGTTCCGCGGCAAGCAGTTCCCGAACCCGGCGGCACTGGTTGGTTATATCGCCAAGCAGGGGACGATGGCGAAGATCCGCCCCGACCACTCGATCTTCCTCACCCGCGACCTGCCGACGCCGGAAAAGCGGCTGTCAGGTGCTGCGGTTGTCATGACACAACTGGCGGAACTGGCGAAGGCCTGCTGAGGCTGAAAGGGCAGGGCGTACCCGCGCCTTGCCCCACTTGGACCTTACACGTCGCCGTTGTCCGGCTTGATCGCCAGCGCCGCATCCGTCTTGCCGGCAACCGGCGGCGGCAGCGGCGTGTCGCGTTTCCGCTCACGGACCAGCGTCAACAGGCCGGATCCCACGATCAGCGCAATGCCGATGCCCATCGGCCAGTCGACCTTGTCTCCAAAGACCAGATAGCCAAGCAGGATGGCCCAGAGCATCTGGCTGTACTGGATCGGCCCGACGATCGGGGCGGGAGCATAGAACGACGCGAGCATCATGAAGATATTGCCGACGGCGGCAAGCAGGCCGAAGGCGGCAAGCAGCATTAGGTCGTAGCTGTCGGGCGCGTGGAAGTCCGGCAGCGAGAAAGCTGCGCAGATGATCACGCTGCCCAGCAGGCCTGCGCCATAAAGCGAGATGTTCTTCTCCTGCGGACCCATGGCGCGGAAGATGATGATGGTGACGGCACCGGCAAAGCCTGAGATTAGGGCGGCCAGATGTCCCAGCTGCAGTTCCCGGAAGCCCGGCCTCAAGACGACCAGCACGCCGAGGAAACCGATCAGGACGGCTGCCCAGCGCTTCATGCCCACCTCTTCCTTGAGGAAGATCACCGACATGATTGTCGCAAAGCTCGGCAGCAGAAAGATCAGGCAGAAGGCCTCGGCCATAGAGAGTTGCGTGAAGGCAATGATGCTGCCGACCGTACCAACGGCCGAACAGACGAAGCGCAGGCCCCAGAGCGGCCAGTTGGTGCTGCGCACCAGATCCGTATAGCGGTCGCCACGCTTCATCAGGAAGGGGATGGCGACAAAGCCGAACAGGCTGCCGATGAAGCCGGCTTCGAAGGCAGGCACGCGCCCTTCCACCATCTTCACGGCAGCGTCACTGAAGGAATAGGCGGCAAAGCAGATGAAGGCGAAGAAAACGCCTTTGAGGGTGGTATCGGCGGACAAGGTGATGATCCCGGGGAGGAGGTTGCCTCACCGGGATACGGGTGTTCGTTACAACCGTCAATTCAGATTGCGGAGAGCCTCTGCCTTCGCCTTTGCGATTTCGCGCAGCGCATTCGCCAGTTCCGCCGGCGGCTGGGCGCCGCTGACCGCGTATTGCTGGTCGAAGATGAAGAACGGAACGCCGTTCACGCCCATCTGCTTGGCGGCTTCAACCTCGGACAGGACATGATTCACGTCGGCATCGCCCGAAAGCAGCGATTCGATCACGGGACGCGACAGTCCGGCTTCCGTCGCGATGTCGAGCAGCACGGCCGCGCCGCTGATGTTGCGGCCCTGTTCGAAGTTCGCCTTGAAAAGCAAGTCGACCACGCGGGTCTGCGTCTCGCGGCTTTCCTGGCCGGCCCAGTGGATCAGCCGGTGCGCATCGAGCGTATTCGGCCCGACCTTGATCGCCTCAAAGTTAAAAGCGATGC
>JAIXSF010000407.1 GCA_027484835.1 Rhizobiaceae bacterium
GATCTGGCGATCGTGTTCGAGCCGGTGCGCATGGCCGATTTCATGACGCTGATCCGTGTTCACCAGCCGGTTCATGTGGTGATGGCGCCGCATCATCCGCTCGCAGCCAAGGAAACCATTCGCCTCAGTGACTGCCTCGACTATCCCTATTCCCTGCCGACGGCGCCGTTCGGCGTCCGCCACCTGATGGACATGGCGGCGCAGAAATCATCCTATCGGCTCGAGCCGGTGATCGAGTCCGACAGTTTCGAATTCCTGCGCAACCATGCGGTCGCGGAGAACATCATCACCTTCCAGATCCCGATCGGGCTTTCGGACCATACGATGACGGGCGAGATGATCACACGGCCGCTCGACAAGCGCGATGTACCGGCGGGCGTGCTTTACATGGGGCAGTTGCGTGGACGGACGCTTCCGGTCGCCGCCGCGCGTTTCGCCGCCCAGCTCTCGACGGCCCTTGCCAACCGATACGAAGTGTCGTGACGACGAAGCGGGCCTAGTGCTTCGTCTCCTCCGGACGGGTGACGCGATAAAGCAGGAAGGCAAAGACGGCGGCCAAACCGAACCAGGTGAAGGCATAGCCGAGATGGTTGTTGGGGAAAGTCACCACCGTCAGCCCACCAATAGGAATGGCATTGCCAGATGCATCGACATCGATGAAATAAGGCGCGACCTGACCCAATCCGAGCGCGTCAGCCATTGCGACCGTGTCTCGGGAGAACCACCGATTGCCTGAGGGGTCGTTGTCGCGGAGAAAGGCGCCGCCCGGCTGGGTGAGGCGCAGGAGGCCCGTGACCGTCTGCTGACCCCCAGGTTTTGGTCTGTCCGCAACCGAGGTCCGGTCATCGGGCACGAAGCCGCGATTGACGAAAAGGCGCCAGCCGCCATCCGTCTCGAAGGGCGTCATAACCCAGAAGCCCGAGCCTCGGGACGTGACGGCCTTCACGAGAGTATCGTCAGAGGGCAGATACTGCCCTTTAACTTCTACACGCCGATATTCCGCGGTGTCGAATGTGACGCCCGTCCAAAGATCGGGTCCAGGAGCAGCGGACGGCGGGGCCACAAGCCCCGCTTCGACACGTTCGATGAGCGCCGTCTTCCACTGCAGGCGCTGCAGCTGCCAGACTCCGAGGCCGACGAGCAGGCTGACCGCAAGCACGCCCAGCCCGATGAACCACCATGGTCGGCGCGCCCGCGTCATGCCCTTTGTCCCGTCAGGAGCCGAAGCCCTGGAAGCTCTCGTGGTCCATCGATGGCATCATGTTGGTGTTCAGGTTGTACATGACCCAGACGGATCCGGCGATCATGATGACCACCACGATGATGGTGAAGATCATCGACAGCATGGTCCAGCCTTCGTCCGACCGGGTGTTCATGTGCAGGAAGTAGACCATGTGCACGAGGATCTGGACGACGGCAAAGCCGATCACCGTCACCGCCGTCAGCACACGGCTGTCGAAGCCGCCGCTCATGACGATGGCGAAGGGAATGATCGTCAGGATCGCCGCCAGCACGAAGCCGGTGAGATAGGAGCGATAGCTGCCGTGGTCGTGGCCACTGTTGTCGTGGCCGTGGCCCTGTTCGTGGTGGCCGTGGGGCTGAATGGAAGGTTTGGACATCAGATCATCCCCAGGAGGTAAACGAAGGTGAAGACACCGATCCAGATCACATCGAGGAAGTGCCAGAACATGCTCAGGCATTCCATGCGACGGGTGTTGGCCGGAATCAGGCCCTTCCGATTGATCTGGACCATCAGCGTGACGAGCCAGATGCAGCCGAACAGCACGTGCAGGCCGTGGGTGCCGACCAGAGCGAAGAAGGCCGAGAGGAAGGCAGACCGCTGTGGACCGGCGCCAAGCTCGATCAGGTGATGGAATTCGTAGATTTCGAGCGCCAGGAAGGCGAGGCCGAGCAGAAGGGTGACCGCAAGCCAGGCCTGCATGCGGGCCTGTCGACCTTCGTACATGGCGAGCATGGCAAAGCCGAAGGTGATCGAGGATACCAGAAGGAAGCCGGTGTTGATCGCGATCAGGTTCAGGTCGAACAGCGCCTTGGGTCCAGGGCCGGCTGCATAGCTCTGGCCGACCACGCCGAAGACCGCGAATAGGACCGCGAACATCAGGCAGTCGCTCATCAGGTAGATCCAGAAGCCGAGCCGCGTGGACGCACCTTCCGGATGATGATGCGGTTCTGTTTCCCAATAGACGGCAGGTGCGTCGGATTTGGTGATGGTGCTCACGGTCGTCACGCTCCCATGCTTGCAAGTTCGCGGTCACGTGCCTTTTCGACGCGCTCGACCTCATCGACGGGGACGTAATAGTCCCTGTCATAGTTGAAGGTGTGGGCAATCGCGACGCCGATGATCGCCACGAAGGACACAGCCGCCAGCCACCAGATGTACCAGACCAGCGCGAAGCCGCAGAGCGTGGCCAAGGCCGAGATGACGACACCCGTGCCGGTGTAACGCGGCATGTGGATCGGGATATATGGCGCTTTCGGACGCTTCTGCCCAACCTGCTTCATGTCGTGCCATGCATCGAGATCATGGACCACGGGCGTGAAGGCGAAGTTGTAGGCCGGCGGAGGAGACGAGGTCGCCCATTCCAGCGTGCGGCCATCCCAGGGGTCGCCGGTTACGTCCATGTTGTCCTTGCGGTTCCAGATCGAGACGGCGATCTGGATGAAGAAGGCGGCGATGCCGATGGCGATCAGCAAGGCGCCAAGCGCTGCCAGGATGAACCAGATCCGAAGATCCGGATCATCGAAGACGCGCATGCGGCGGGTGACTCCCATCAGGCCCAGCACATAGAGCGGCATGAAGGCGAGCCAGAAGCCGCTGACCCAGCTCCAGAAGGAGACCTTGCCCCAGAAGACGTTGAGCTGGAAGCCGAAGGCCTTGGGCCACCAGTAGGCGATCGCGGCAAAGCAGCCGAACAGCACGCCGCCGATGATGACGTTGTGGAAGTGCGCCACGAGGAAGAGCGAGTTGTGCAGGACGAAGTCTGCCGGCGGCACGGCCAGAAGGACACCCGTCATGCCGCCGATGGTGAAGGTCAACATGAAGGCGACCGTCCACATCATCGGCAGATCGAAACGCACCCGTCCCTTGTACATGGTGAAGAGCCAGTTGAAGATCTTGGCCCCCGTGGGCACCGAGATGATCATCGTGGTGATGCCGAAGAAGGCGTTCACCGAAGCACCCGAACCCATGGTGAAGAAGTGGTGCAGCCAGACGACATAGCTCAGGATCGTGATGCAGACCGTGGCGTAGACCATCGAGCTGTAGCCGAAGAGCCGCTTGCCGGAGAAGGTCGAGGTGATTTCCGAGAAGACACCGAACAGCGGCAGGATCAGGATGTAGACTTCCGGGTGACCCCAGATCCAGATGAGGTTGATGTACATCATCGGGTTGCCGCCGAGATCGTTCGTGAAGAAGTTCGTTCCCACGTAGCGATCGAGCGTTAGAAGGATCAGCGTCATCGTCAACACCGGGAAGGAGGCGACGATGAGGATGTTGGTGCAGAGTGCCGTCCAGGTGAAGACCGGCATGCGCATCAGGGTCATGCCCGGCGCACGCATCTTGACGATGGTCACGAGCAGGTTGATGCCTGAGAGCGTCGTTCCGACCCCGGCTATCTGCAGACCCCAGATGTAATAATCCACCCCGACCCAGGGACTGTAGCCGATACCCGACAGTGGC
This sequence comes from Rhizobiaceae bacterium, assembly GCA_027484835.1. Taxonomy (GTDB): domain Bacteria; phylum Pseudomonadota; class Alphaproteobacteria; order Rhizobiales; family Rhizobiaceae; genus Allorhizobium. The sequence continues at coordinate 3,701 of JAIXSF010000407.1, forward strand.
GGGAAAGCGAGCCAGCCCGTCTGCGCGAACTCGCCAACAAAGAGCGAGGCCATGATCAGGACTGCACCGCCGACGGTCATCCAGAAGGAGAAGTTGTTGAGGAAGGGGAAGGAAACGTCACGCGCACCGATCTGCAGCGGCACGATATAGTTCATCAGACCCGTGACGAAGGGCATCGCCACGAAGAAGATCATGATCACGCCGTGGGCGGTGAAGATCTGATCATAATGGTGAGCGTTGAGGTAGCCCTCGGATCCGTTGAAGGCCAGTACCTGCTGCAGGCGCATCATGATCGCGTCGGCGAAGCCGCGCACCAGCATGATCAACGCCAGGATGATGTACATGATGCCGATCTTCTTGTGATCGACGGAGGTCAGCCACTCGCGCCAGAGGTATCCCCAGAGGCGGTAGTAGGTGAGTGCACCGACCGTTGCGGCGCCGCCGACCACGACGACTGCGAAAGTCGCCAGAACGATCGGATCCGTCGGGATCGCACTCCAGTTGAGGCGACCGAGAAGAAGCGTGGTGGAATGGTCTATCGTAGCCATACCGAATTCCTGTCAGAGTTGCGGCGCATTGCCGGATGCCTGCCGGACGAGCGTTAGGAAACGTTCGGCCTCACCGCCAAAGGGCGATACCGGCTGCGGCATGTTGTGTCCCATCAGGGGACCCGAAACGACGGGCTTGTCGTTAAAGGATGCGGGCTGTGCGGCAAGCATTTGCTCCAGTTCCTCGACCGAGCAGAAGCCGAGCACCTTGAAGGGCTCCCAGCCGAAGACCGGCTCGCGCGTGCCGCGGCGTTCGTGCTTGTCGTAGATGAGAGCGCTCATGTTGACGGTGCCGGCGAGACCCGTGCCGCCCTGGGCGTCGAGCGCCATCATTTCGGCCATGCAGATCTTGCCCTCTTCGACGCACATGTTGACGACACGTGGGAAGAGCTGCGGATCGATGCTGGCGAAGACCTCCGGCTTGACGTTTTCGCTCGGGCGCTCGAGCTCCAGATACTTGGCGCGGTCGAGCTTTGTGCTGCCAGAGCGTGCTTCTTCAACCCAGGCCTCGAAGGCTGCAGCGTCGGTTGCCTTCGCCTTGAAACGCATGCCGGAGAAGCCGGCACCGGAATAGTGCGAGGCGAGGCCCTGGAAGGTACCTTCCTCGTTGAAGACACCATGCAGCGTCGTCTGCATGCCGGGCATCGCGTAGATCATGCCGGCCATGTGCGGGATGTAGAAGGCGTTCATCACCGAGGACGAGGTCAGCGAGAAGCGGATCGGGCGATCGGTCGGAACCGGAAGCTCATTGACGGCAGCGACACCGTATTGCGGGTAGATGAAGAGCCACTTCCAGTCGAGCGCCACGACCTGGACGTCCAGCGGCTCCTGCTTCGGATCGAGCGGCTGTTCTTCGGAAACGCGCGCCAGCGGGCGATAGGGATCGAGCAGGTGTGTGCCGACCCAGGTCAGGGCGCCCAGGCAGACGATGATCAGCAGCGGGATTGCCCAGATGATCAGCTCGAGCTTGGTGGAGTGCGACCAGTTCGGCTTGTAGATCGCTTCCTTGTTTGACGCGCGGTAGTGCCAGGCGAACCAGCAGGTGAGCGCCATCACCGGGATGATGATGATCAGCATCAGCAGAGTGGAGATGACCAGGAGGTCGCGCTGCTGCGCAGCAATGTCACCCGTGGGGGCGAGAACCTCCGCCTTGCAGGCGGACAGGAAGAGGACCGCCACGATGGCGGTGAACAATTTCGGGAGGCGAAGCTTCTGCATCTCGTACCCTGATACGCTGACGGGTCAATGAGCAGGGGTCCCCCCGAAACACTGCTCGACGACCATTGATATTCGCCGAGTTAGTTAGTTGGGTTTTGCGGTGCAGCACATACGACAATTTGTCACCTGTCAATTTGGCCGCAGCTGCGGCATCGCTTTGCACCATGTTAGACTGAGGCGTGGGCTGCATTCCCCCCGATGCATGTCTGCCCTGTTCAAGCAAGAAAGTGATCACGCGTTATGGCGAGCATGACCGGTTCTGCCTCCCCCGCCGCACAGAGTGGCCGCACCACGTCCGAAGACGATCATCACGTCTCCCCCTCGGATATTGCCGTTGGCGTCGTCATCGGGCGCACGTCGGAGTTCTTCGACTTCTTTGTCTTCGCGATCGCGTCCGTCATCGTTTTCCCGGCGCGCATCTTTCCATTTCTCGATCCCCTGACCGGCACGCTCTGGTCCTTCGCACTGGTGGCGCTCGCCTTCGTCGCGCGACCGCTCGGCACCGTGCTCTTTACCGCCCTCGATCGCCGGCATGGCCGCGTGACAAAGCTGACGGTGGCGCTTTTCCTTCTGGGAACGTCGACTGTCGCCATGGGCCTCGTGCCCTCCTATGAGACCGCCGGCTGGTGGGCGATCGCTATGCTCGCATTGTTGCGCATCGGGCAGGGTCTGGCGCTCGGCGGCACCTGGGATGGTTTGGCACCGCTGCTTGCAATCACCGCGTCGAAGGACCAGCGTGGTTTCTATGCCATGGTTCCGCAGCTCGGCGCCGTCGTCGGCCTTGCTGTCGCGGCCGTCCTCTTTGCCTATCTGGTGATGACGCTCTCGGCCGCCGACTTCCTCGACTGGGGCTGGCGCTATCCCTTCTTCGTCGCCTTCGCGATCAACGTCGTGGCGCTCTTCGCACGTCTTCGCATCGTCGATACGCCCGAGTTCAAGGAGCTGTTCGAGACGAACGAACTGACGCCGACGGGGCTTCGTGCGACGATGTCGCAAGACGGTCGTACCGTGTTGCTCGGCATCTTCGTGCCACTCGCCAGCTTCGCCATGTTCCACATGGTCACCGTCTTCCCGCTGTCCTGGATCTTTCTTTACACGGACGAAGCGCCCGGCACCTTCCTCCTGATCGAGGCTGCCGGTGCCGGTGTCGGCGTGCTTGCCATGCTGTTTTCCGGCTGGCTTTCGGACCGCATCGGCCGCGAAAAGATCCTCCTCTGGGGCGCATGGGCGATTGGCGCCTTTGCCCTGACCGCACCCCTGCTGCTCAATGGCGGCCAGGCGGGTGTCGTCACCTATATGATGGTCGGCTTCGTGGTGCTCGGCTTCAACTTTGCCCAGTCGTCGGGGGCTGTCGCCTCGCTCTTCGACCGACGAAACCGCTACACCGCGTCGGCCATGGTCTCGGCCCTGGCCTGGATGTTCGGAGCCGGCTTCGCGCCGCTGTCGGCACTGCTGCTGTCAACCTGGTTCGGCCTTTTTGCCGCCGGTCTCTACCTTCTGTCCGGAGCCGTCTGCACGCTGATCTCGCTCGCGATTGTCCGGCAGATTTCGCTGCAGCCGAAGGGTCAGGAATAGGCCGTCCAGCCATTCCTTTGACAGTTCAAACACCAGCCCCGGAGCTTCGCGTTCCGGGGCTTTTTTCTGCCGGGTTACCGCGCAGCTGCCACCATCGTTTGGCGCGCCGACCTTATGGCTGTCACGAAATGACTGGCGACGAGGGGCATCCACATCTCAAGGACATCTCGGGAAACGGCAAGGCCGGGATTTCCCCGGGCTTGGTCACGATTCAGGCGCTCAGGAACTCGTCCGCGCTCACGACATTCGCATAGGCAAATGCGAGAGCTGCCATGAAGGCTGCATGGACATCGGCTGCTAAAACCGTTCTGCCGCCAAACTCAAGATCACGGGTTGCAACGGCATCATGGACGACGGTCACGCCATAGCCGAGGTCGGAGGCCGCGCGCGCCAGTGCATCGATGCACATATGGCTCATCGCGCCAACGATCACCAGATTCGTCACACCCTCGGCATCGAGGATCGACTTCAGATCCGTTCCGAGAAAACCGTTGATATTCGACTTGGTGACGACCGCTTCGCCGACCAAAGGCGCAACCGTGGTATTGATCTCGGCGCCCGTTGTGCCCGGAACGAAGAACGTCGCATCGTCTTCGCCCGCGTGATGGCGGATATGCACGATCGTGTCGCCTGTGGCGCGGAAGTGGTCGAGCACCTTGCGTGCCTTTACTGCGGCGTCGGCCGTGCCGACGAGCGTAAAAACCCCGCCATCGAAATAGTCGTTCTGGAAATCCACCAGTACCAGTGCTGTCGCGGTCATATCATCTCCCTGCGTGTTCGTTTGCTTTGACCCTGCGCTGAATCAGAAGTGGCACTCCCAACACCTGCCGTCCAGTCCTGACCGGATCTGCTTGAGAACAACCGTCGCACGTGTGCAAATAGTGGCAGGAAGCAAGTTGCCACTTAGCGCGAGAAGGCACCTGCAAAGTCAGGCGTGAACTCGCGACGCGCTTGGAACGTGAGCTATGTCCGCCTTCTGACCGACCAGATCCCGCTTGTTCGTGCCGAAGGCGAGGTCATTCATTTGGGTCGGCAGGTCGCAACCGCCGACAGCCGGATCGTTGGACCGGATGGCAAGCTCTATGCCCACGCCATCACGACCTGTCTGATTTTCGAGCAACCAGATGCCGGGAATGGGAAGGTCTGAGATCGTCTTCTTTGTCGAGCCGATCTGGAAAAGGTGCATGTCCGCTTACTGGAAAACCGGCGCTGCCATACCCGCGCGGTGATGGGCTGCGATGACGGTGTTGGCCATCAGCATGGCGATCGTCATCGGCCCGA
>JAIXSF010000222.1 GCA_027484835.1 Rhizobiaceae bacterium
GCGCGACCGACTTCCGGCTGCGAACCGGCGCCGAGGCCTTCGGTGACGTTGACGCCGAGCTGGATGATGCGCTCAGCCTTGGTCATGGTCAGCGCCTGGGCATCCGTGTTGGCAACGACGAAATCGACGCCCTGCAGACCAGCGGTGATCATGTTGTTGACGGCATTGCCGCCGCCGCCACCGACACCGAAAACGGTGATGCGTGGCTTCAGCTCAGTGATATCTGGCTTCTGCAGCTTGATGGTCATGGTACCCGTTCCTTCTTTTTCCGGCCGCATCGCCAAGCCGGCCATGTCATTTCAACAGATTTCCCTTGGCCGAACCTTGTGTTCGGCCGGGTCAACTCAAAAACTCTCTTTCAGCCATTGGCCCATGCGGGCAAACCGACTGTTTCCGTTGCCGAAGGGCGAGAACAAACCGCCCTGCCCGGCATGTGTTTCCTGATCCGCCATCTGCGGATAGATCGTCAGCCCGACGGCCGTGGAGAAGGCCGGCCCCTTGGCCGCAGCCGGGAGACCCGACACGCCCATCGGACGACCGATACGCACGTTCCGGGCCAGAATGCGGCGAGCCGCCTCCGGCATGCCGGTCAACTGGCACGCACCACCCGTCAGAACCACGCGCTTTCCGACCACCGGCGAGAAGCCGGACTTCTGGATCCTGTCGCGCAGCATCTCGAGGGTTTCCTCGATCCGCGCGCTGATGATCCGGGTCAGGAGCGCCTTCGGAACCTGGGTCGGCTGATCACGATCGTCCTCGCCGATCGGCGGGACGGATACGACTTCGCGATCATCGGCGCCGTTGGCGACAGCCGAACCGTGAACGACCTTCAGACGTTCTGCATCCTCGATACGGGTCGAAAGCCCGCGCGCCAGATCGGTTGTCACATGGTGACCGCCGATCCCGATGGCGTCCGTATGGATCAACTTGCCTTCGGCGAAGACAGAGATGGTGGTCATGCCACCGCCCATGTCGATCGCCGCGCAACCCAGCTCCACCTCGTCGTCGACCAGCGCAGCAAGGCCACTGGCGTAAGGCGTGGCAACCACGCCCTCGACGGTCAGGTGCGCCCGGTTGATGCAGAGCTCCAGATTGCGAAGCGCTGCCCGTTCGGCCGTGACCACATGCATGTCGACGCCGAGAACGTCGCCATACATTCCTAGGGGATCACGGATTCCCCGCTCTCCGTCAAGCGAAAAGCCTGTCGGCAGCGAATGCAGCACTGCCCGATCATTGCCCTGCGACTGCTGGCCGGCAGCGATGAGGACCTTGCGAAGGTCGCCCGATTCCACTTCCTGGCCACCGAGATCGATCGAAGCGGTGTAGACATCGGAGCCGATGCGACCGGCAGAAACGTTGACGATCAGGCTCTCGACAGTGAGGCCGGCCATACGCTCGGCAGCATCGACCGCGAGACGAACAACGCTTTCGACCGCATCAAGATCGGCGATCACGCCCGACTTGATGCCGTGCGACCGCTGGTGGCCGAGGCCAATGACTTCGACATTGTGCGTACGCCCGGGAAGCACGGCTGATTCGCGGCGCGGCGTGAGACGCGCGATGATGCAGACGACCTTTGTCGAACCGATGTCGAGAACCGAAACCACATGCGCCCGCTTGGACGACAGCGGCTTCGCACGCGGGAGACCGAAGGAGGAGCCACCAAAGATGCTCATGTCTTCTGCTCCAGCTTCTTGAGGGCCTTGCGACGCTCTTCCAGAGCCGCCGTACGGCGCTCCATGGCACCGGGTGTCAGACGAACCGTCACGCGATCAGGAAGGCGCAGATCAACGAGCGCGACATCACGCGCCAGAACCTGCTGCTCTTCGTCAAAGCGGTTGAGCAGGGCAAGAGCGACAGAGACATTTTCCTCGGGCAGCCGAACGACGATCCCGTTATCGAGATGAACATCCCAGCGACGGCCAGCGACGCGGACAAAGGCCTTCACCCGCGAGGCTATCGCCGGCCACTTTGCGAATTCCGCATCGATCGACGCAGCCGCCGTCTCGGCGTCACGACCGACGAAAAGCGGCAGGGAGGCGAACTTGTTGTCACGCAGCGGCGCAATCACCGAACCGGAGCGCTCGATCAGCGAAAGATCGGTGCCGTGCTGCCAGATGGCATAGGCCTGGCGCTCGCGCAGCATGACTTCAACCGTCGAGGGGTAGACCTTGCGGACCTCGGCCGATTCGACCCAGGGAAGCTCCGACAGCGCCTTGCGGGCCGCTGCTATATCGAGACCCAGGAGGCTCGTGGAGCCGTCGAGACCGAGGAGCTGGAGAATATCGATTTCGGACGTGTGCTGGTTGCCGGAGACGCGTACGTCCTCGACGGCAAAGCCGGCCTTCGACGTGACCGCCTGCATCACGACAGGCCCATGACCACCAACGACGACGCCGTGCAGACCAACAAGGCCGTAAAACGCAGCCAGGCTTGCCTTGCCGAGATGGCGCGGCAGCACGATCCGACCCGAGCACAGGCTGACCACAAAGCGCACCACGCGACGCAGCGGGCGCGGAAGCACCTTCGCCTCAGACGAGGCGAGCGGCGCAACGGGATAGATGCCCGCACCTTCAGCCGATTTTTTGCCGCTCAACGAGAACAAGAAGCGTCCTCCACCATCCAACTTACAAATTCACCAAAACTATAGCCCGCATGGGCAGCCATTTCCGGCAGCAACGAGGTTGGGGTCATGCCCGGCTGGTTGTTGAGCTCCAGCCAAATCAGATCACCATCCTCGGAGAAACGATCGTCGTAACGGAAGTCGGACCGACTCACTCCGCGACACCCGATCGCCTGGTGTGCCTTCAGCGCTAATGATTGTATTTTTTGGTAAATTTTCGGTGAAATTTGCGCAGGAAGCACGTGCTGCGAACCACCCGCCGCATACTTGGAGTCGTAATCATAGAAGCTGTGCCCGAGCGGCACGATCTCGGTCACTCCGAGCACCTTGCCATCCATGACACCACAGGTGAGCTCACGACCGGCCACATAACGCTCGACCATCACCACATCGCCATAGCGCCATTCGCTCGACGTGAGGATCTGCGGCGGATGAGACATGTCTTCGCGCACGATGACCACGCCGAAGCTCGAGCCCTCGCGGACCGGCTTCACCACATAGGGCGGAGCCATCGGATGCGTATTGCCGATATCGAAGCGGTTCATGACCATGGCCTCGGCAACCGGGATACCCGCCTGGGCAGCCACGATCTTCGCCTGCTTCTTGTCCATGGCGAGCGCTGAGGCGAGCACGCCGGAATGGGTATAGGGAATCTCGAGATATTCGAGCACACCCTGGATGGTACCGTCTTCGCCGAACGGACCATGCAGCGCGTTGAAGGCGACATCCGGCTTCAGATCTTCGAGGACACGACCGATGTCGCGACCGACATCAACACGCGTAACCTTGAAGCCTTCACCTTCGAGAGCAGCCGCGCAGGCATTGCCGGAAGACAAGCTCACAGGCCGCTCGGAGGACAGTCCACCCATCAAAACCGCGACATGCTTGCCACTCATCAACGCCTCGCAAATCCTTAACCCGACCGGCAATCGCAACGACGCATCCGGCTCTGTAAGGCCAGTTGAACAACATTAAGGTTAATGAACCGTTTACTTTCGTTAACTTCCGCAAGACCAGACAATTAGGAATGCCTAAAGCGAAACCTCAAGGAGCCGAGCTAATAATCTGAAAGAATTGTGATTTATGCGGTTGACGACAACTCAGGCGCTGCGCAAGGAAGCCACAGGCTCGCTCGCCTCATCGGAGCGATGGGACGCATCAGGGACGAGATCGGCAAGCTGTCGCGCATGCACGATTCGATTCCGGCCACTGGCCTTGGCGAGGTAGAGCGCACGGTCGGCACAAGAGAAGAGCTCGCTGAAACCGAGTTCGGCCGGCCCATCGGAGACGCCACCCGACATGGTCACGCTGATCTGGCGACCGAGCACCTCGAAGTTCATCGCCTCGACTGCATGACGGACAGCTTCGGCCACATCCAGCATGTGAGCTGTGCTCGGACCGGATAGCAGGGCCGCGAATTCCTCGCCGCCGATGCGGGCGACGACCACGCTGTCGCTCGACACGCTGGTCAGACACTCAGCCACCTTGACGATGACGTCGTCCCCCGCCTTGTGCCCAAGGGTGTCATTGATCGACTTGAAGCGATCGATGTCAAAGAGAATGAGAGCGACCGGTCCCCTCACCTGTTCGAAGGCGTCGAGAAACGCCCGGCGGTTTATCAGGCCAGACAGCATGTCGGTTCGGCTCAATATTTCGAACCGTTGCCGTGACAGACCGAGGTCGTAGACGGCAAGACCGACAACCGAGTAGGCGATGAGGGCGACGATGAAGGACACGGGCGGTGTGAGCATGGTCGCCACGACAAGCGCTGGCCCGAGCGGATAGGGCAGAAGCCCGAAAGCCACCAAGAGCAGATGGGCGATGACGTTCAGAACATAGGAGAACGCGGCGATCTTCGCCGCCATCATGGCAGCTTTCCAAAGCACAGAGCGCCGCGACGAAAACTCGCCGAGCGTCAGCTGCCGGATAATCCAGAGGTGAACCAGATCGAACATCAAACTCCCCGTACCCTCGGGGAGCCTAAATGAGCGAAGTTAAAACTTCGTGCGGACCAGAGGTGGCAATCAGGTGGGAACGACACCCATGAATGGCTTCACTTCGCGACCGGGCATGAAAATGCCGAGGCGCTTGATCTCCCATTCCAGCTTGATCCCGGAGGTCTCGAAAACCCGCTGGCGCACGGTCTCGCCGAGATATTCGAGATCGTAGCCGGTCGCATGCCCGACATTGATCATGAAATTGCAATGCAGAGACGACATCTGCGCGCCACCGATCATCAGACCACGGCAGCCGGCCTCGTCGATCAGTTCCCAGGCGGAATGCCCATCCGGGTTCTTGAACGTCGACCCGCCGGTCTTTTCCTTGATCGGCTGCACGGTTTCCCGGTGATGGCGAACCGCATCCATGTCGGCACGGATCTTCGCCTTCTCTTCCGGATAGCCTTCGAACAGCGCGCTGGTGAAGATCAGCCCTTCGGGTGCCGCCGAGTGGCGATAGCTGTAACCCATGTCGGCATTCGATAGGACATGCACATTGCCTTTGCGATCGACCGCTTCGACCTCGATCAGTCGACCGGCCGTATCACCGCCATTGGCGCCGGCGTTCATGCGGATTGCGCCGCCGATCGAACCGGGAATGCCGTAGTAGAAGTGGAAACCGCCGATATTGTTGTCCATCGCCATGGCGGCAATGTGCTTGTCCGGGCAGATCGCGCCGGCACGAATGCGGTTCTCGCCGGCAAGCTCCACCTGGCCGAAGCCCTTTGCGGACAGGCGGATGACCACACCGGGGATGCCGCCGTCGCGCACCAGAAGGTTCGAGCCCACGCCGACGACCGTCAGCGGCACCTCTTCCGGCAGAAGCTTGAGAAAGGTGGTCAGATCTTCCACGTCATGCGGCTGGAACATGAGTTCTGCCAGACCGCCGGCCTGGAACCAGGTCACCCGGTCCATCGGCGCGTCAGGCGTCAGCCGCCCCTTGAGATCGTTGACCCCCGGGCCGAGTGACGCCAGAAGCTTTTCCCCATCCACCTGTTTCATTCAAGACTTTCCCGAAATTGCATCTAGTTCCGCCGGCAGGGCAGCTGCCCACTGGGTAATGTTGCCGGCCCCCAACAGGACCACGAAATCACCCGGTTGTGCAATGCCCGCGACGAGCCCGGCCAACTGGTCGGGCGCGGCCAAGTAGCGCGCATCCCGGTGGCCGCCCGACTTGATGCGCGACACCAGCGTCTCCGAGTCGATGCCCTCGATCGGATCTTCGCCTGCGGCGTAGACAGGCGACAGGAAGATCGTGTCGGCATCGTTGAAGCAGTTGGCGAAGTCATCGAAGAGGCTCGCAAGCCGGGTAAAGCGGTGCGGCTGGTGCACGGCGATGATCCGACCCTGGCAGGCCTCGCGCGCAGCCTTCAGCACCGCCTTGATCTCAACGGGATGATGTCCGTAGTCGTCGAACACCTGAACGCCGTTGGAGGCCCCCGTCAGCGTGAATCGCCGCTTGACGCCGCCGAACCCCTGAAGACCCTTGCGGATCGCTTCTTCCGGAATATCCAGCCGATTTGCGACCGCGATCGCTGCACAGGCGTTGGAGATGTTGTGTCGGCCCGGCATCGGCAGGACCAGATCCTTGAAATTGAAGACCCGGCCCGTGCGGCGGCGGCGGATCTCGACGTCAAAGATCGAGCGCGTGCCATCGAGGCGCACGTTGGAGAAGCGCACGTCGGCTTGCGGGTTCTCGCCATAGGTGATGACCTTGCGGTCCTCGATCCGACCGACCAGTGCCTGCACTTCCGGATGGTCGAGGCACATCACGCCAAAACCGTAGAACGGCACGTTCTCGACGAACTGCCGGAAGGCCGCCCGCGCATTGTCGAAGGTGCCGTAGTGATCGAGATGCTCGGGATCGATATTGGTGACGATCGCGACGTCGGCCGGCAGCTTGAGGAAGGTACCGTCGGACTCGTCGGCCTCGACCACCATCCACTCGCCCTCGCCCATACGAGCATTGGTACCATAGGCATTGATGATGCCGCCATTGATGACGGTCGGATCGAGCGCACCGGCATCCAGCAACGCGGCGACCATCGATGTGGTGGTCGTCTTGCCATGCGTGCCGCCAACAGCAATCGCATTGCGGAAGCGCATGAGCTCGGCCAGCATTTCGGCACGGCGCACGATCGGCAGCAGCTTTTCGCGTGCCGCGATCAGCTCCGGATTGCTCTTCTTGATCGCGGTCGAGACAACGACCACTTCGGCCTCGCCGAGATTTTCAGCCGTATGGCCGACAAACACCTCGATGCCCTTGGCGCGCAGACGTTGGACATTGGCGCTCTCCGACTGGTCGGATCCTTGCACCTTATGACCGAGATTGTGCAGGACCTCTGCAATCCCGCTCATCCCGATGCCACCGATCCCGATGAAATGGACGAGGCCAATGGATTTCGGCATTTTCATTGTGTGGTTCCCTTCGACTGGGCAATGCCCTTGCCGGCGGCAATAGCCTCTACGAGGTCTGCGAGCAAGCCGGCTGCGTCGGGCTTGCCCGTGCTTTTCGCGGCGGCCGCCATGGTGGCGAGCCGCTCCGGCCCCTCCATCGCCTTTGTCAGGAGGTCGGCGATCCTCTCGGCGGAGAGTTCGGCCTGCGGAATGACCTGCGCACCACCCTGCGCGGCGAGCGCTGCGGCATTCGCCGCCTGATCGTGGTCGAGCGCATAGGGATAGGGCACCAGAATGCTGGGGCGACCGATGACGGCAAGCTCCGAAACGGTCGACGCACCGGAGCGGCAGATCACGAGATGGGCCCCTGCGAGCCGCTCGGCCATATCGCTAAAGAAGGGGGCGACATCGGCACGAATGCCAAGCGTCGCATAGCTGTCGATGACCTTCTGCCGATCTTCCGGCCGTGCTTGCTGCGTAACCACGAGACGCTGGCGAAGCGCATCGGGCAGCAGTCGGATCGCGCCGGGAATGGCATCCGAGAAGAACTGCGCACCCTGGCTTCCGCCGAAGACCACGAGATTGAACGGGTCGTTTGCGCCGGACGGCTGATAGGCCTGCGCCGCTGCGGCAAGCACCGCCGGGCGGACCGGATTGCCGGTCAGGACCATCTTTGCCTTGTGCTCGCCACTCGGCGACAGGAAGCCACCGGCAATCGCACGGACCCGTGCGGCGAGCAGCTTGTTGGCACGGCCCATCACAGCGTTCTGCTCATGCACGGCCGTCGGCACACCAAGACCGGAAGCAGCAAACAACGGCGGCACGGTCGGATATCCACCAAAACCGATCACCGCTTTCGGCTTCAGTCGCGACACAAGCGCGCGCGCCTCGCGATAACCGCGCCACAAGGACAGGAATGCCTTTGCGACGGCAACCGGGTTCTTCGACCCGATCGTCGCCGAAGAGACGGTATGGATCTCATCGGCCGGGAAGCTTCCCGCATAGCGCTCGGCACGCCGGTCTGTCACCAGATGCACACCATAGCCACGCGCCTTCAACTCATGCGCCAGCGCTTCGGCCGGAAACAGATGGCCGCCGGTTCCCCCGGCGGCGAGCAACACGATACCCTTTGACATATACACTTACTCCGCGGGCACGCCGGCGACAGAGCGGAAGAGACTGCGCTCCTGGGCTCGCTTTTCCGGACGGCGACGCGTCAGTGCCAGAATGAAGCCAGCTGTGACGCAGATGGCCGTCATCGACGAACCACCGTAGGAGATGAGCGGCAGCGTCATGCCCTTTGCCGGCAGAAGTTCGAGATTGACGCCGATGTTGATCATCGACTGGATGCCGAGCAGCAGCACGAGGCCGGAGACGGCGAGACGGTTGAAATCATTGCGCTCCTTGTAGGCGTGGCTGAGGCCGCGCAGCACGAGGAAGGCAAAGATTGCCACCAGCACCATGCAGAACATGATACCGAATTCTTCTGCCGCAACGGAAAAGATGAAGTCGGTATGGCTGTCGGGGATGATGCGCTTAACGATCCCCTCGCCTGGTCCCTGACCGAACCAGTCACCGCGAATGATGGCTTCTCGGGCCGTATCGACCTGGAAGGTATCGCCTTCCCCGGTCAGGAACCGATCTATTCGGCCGGCAACGTGCGGCAGCGTGTAATAGGCACCGACAAAGCCGACGCTCCCGAGCACTCCCAGTACCACGATCCAAAGCCAGGGCATGCCGGCCATGAAGAACATCGCGCCCCAGACGCTGCCGATCAGAATGGTCTGACCAAGGTCGGGCTGGGCGATCAGCAAGGCTGCAGCGATCGCGAAAAGCAGGATGGCAAAGAGATTGCCCGGGATTTCAGGCTGACGTGCATGCTCGGCAAACAGCCAGGCGCAGATGACGACGAAAGCGGGCTTCATGAATTCGGAGGGCTGGATCGACATCGAGCCGATCGACAACCAGCGTCGGCCACCTTTCACCTCAATGCCGATGAACAGCACAAGCACCATCATGATCAGCGACGCGGCAAGGATCATCATGGCAACGCGTCTGACCTGGCGCGGCGAGAGGAATGAGAGACCGATCATCACCACCAGCGCCGGCATCATGAAGACCGCGTGGCGCTTGACGAAGTGAAAGCTGTCGAGGCCTAGACGCTCGGCGACGGCCGGCGAGGCCGCGAAGGAAAGCATCAGCCCGATTCCCATCAAGAGAACAAAGGTGATCAGGAACAGACGGTCGATCGTCCAGAACCAGTCCGCAACCGGTCCCCTCTCCACGCGGCTTACCATCTCATTTGCCTCCTGTCGGCAGGTCGATCAGCATCGTCACCCCATCGAGATCCGCGACATGGGCCACGAAGGCATCGCCACGAACCTCGAAATTCTTGTACTGGTCGAAGCTTGCGCAGGCCGGTGAAAGCATCACGGCCGAAGCTTCGCCATCCTGATCGGCATCCTCTGCAGCATGCGTCACAGCTCGCTCCAGGCGGTCCGAGATCTCGTAGGGAACGCGATCACCCAGTTGCGCAGCAAAGGCCGAAGCAGCCTCGCCGATCAGATAGGCCTTCACGATGCGCGGGAAGAGTGGTGCGAGGCTTGCGATGCCGCCTTCCTTGGGCAGACCGCCGGCAATCCAGTAGATCCGCTCATAGCTCGACAGTGCCGGTGCTGCTGCATCCGCATTGGTTGCCTTGCTGTCGTTGACGAAGACCACCTGCCGCCGCCGCCCGACCGGCTGCATGCGATGCTTGAGGCCGGGGAAACTCTGAAGCCCCTTGCGGATCTCCTCTTCCGACACTGCGGCGGCCAGGCAGGCTGCGATCGCCGCACAGGCATTCTGGGCATTGTGACTGCCCCGCAGCGTCTGGATGCCGTCGAGATCAACCAGCAGCGAGGTCGCACCCTGCTCCGCCCGCATGATCCGCGCCCCCTCTGCATAGAGCCCGTCCGCCAGCGGCTGGCGCTTGGAGATCCGGATCACCTTCGTGCCGGCCCGCTCGATACGGTCACCGATCAGTTCGCAGTAGCTGTCGTCGATGCCGACGATCGCCGTCTTTGCCCCCGCGACCAGCCGTTCCTTGACGTCGGCATAATGCTGCATGGTGCCGTGACGATCGAGA
>JAIXSF010000329.1 GCA_027484835.1 Rhizobiaceae bacterium
CATAGGCCCGACACACACGGGATTTTCCGCACAGGTCTATGCCCGCCCCTTGCCCATGGTTATAAGAGCACATGGCCAAAGATCCCAAAATCGACAAAACCGCCCGTGACACCCATTATGCGACGCTGCGCCGACAGGTGCGCGATGCCAAGCGTGAGCGGGGCGAAATCCACACGCCCGGGCCGCAGAAGCCACGCAAGAGCAATGCAGACTGGACGCCGCCGAAGCTCGCGCCGGAGCAGGTCTTGCTCTACGGCCTGCACACCGTGCGCGCCGCTCTCGACAATCCCGAACGCAAGCTGATCAAGCTTTCGGCGACACAAAATGCATTGGTGCGGCTCGAGATTCCATCTGTGGAAAACCTCGGCATTCCCTTCGAGACTGTGACACCACAGGATCTCGACAAGATCCTTGGACCGGAAGCGATCCATCAGGGCGTCATGCTCGAGACGCGGCCCCTGCCCCCGCTCCGGCTCGAGGCACTGAAGGACAGCCCATTGATCCTGGTGCTCGACCAGGTGACTGATCCGCACAATGTCGGCGCGATCATGCGCTCGGCGGTCGCCTTCGATGCAGGCGCGGTCATTACCACGCAACGCCACAGCCCGACGGAATCGGGTGTGCTGGCGAAATCTGCCTCGGGCGCGCTGGAACTGATCCCCTATATCCAGGTGACCAATCTCGCGGATGCGCTCAATGAGCTGCACAAGCTCGGCTTCTTCTCGGTCGGCCTCGATTCGGAAGGTCCGGCACCGATGGAAGGCACGCTCACAGGCGACCGCATTGCGCTGGTGCTGGGATCCGAGGGCAAGGGACTACGTCAGAAGACGCGGGAAACCGTCTCTGCCCTCGCCCGCCTCGACATGCCCGGCGCGATCAAGTCGCTCAACGTATCGAACGCCGCGGCGATCGCGCTTTATGCATCACGCCAGCATCTGGCGACCAAGGGCTGATGAGGCTCGTCTTCACCGACCTCGACGGAACGCTGCTCGACCATGACAGCTATTCCTTCGAGGCGGCGCGGCCGGCGCTCGACTTCCTGAAGGCACGGGGCATTCCCCTGATCCTGGCGAGCAGCAAGACGGAAGCCGAGATGCGACCGATCGCGGAAGCGATCGGGATTTCCTATCCGATGATCGTGGAAAATGGCGCCGGCGTTGTCGGCCTTGGCGAAGACGCTGCACCTCCCGATCGGCATTCGTCGAGTCCTTACAACCACCTGCGGTCACTTCTTAGGGAATTACCTAAAGAGCTTGGCGCCTGCTTCGAAGGCTTTGGCGACTGGGACGTTGCACGTGTTTCCCAGGAGACCGGACTGCCACTCCCCGCGGCCGAACTTGCGCGCCAACGGCACTTTTCCGAACCGGGTCGCTTTACCGGCACCGAGGCGCAGAGAGAGGCCTTTATCGGACTTCTTGACGCGCGGGGTCTCACAGCCGTTCAAGGCGGACGCTTCTTCACCCTGATGCCCAAGACCTCCAAGGCGGAACGCATGGCGGAGGTAGTCGCGCACTACCAGCGCCGAGTGGCAGAACCTGTCCGCACCGTCGCGCTCGGTGATGCGCCAAACGACCTCGCCATGCTGGAAGCCGCCGATTGCGGCATCATCATCGCCAATCCCGCACACAAGGCCTTGCCCGTCACGGAACGGGAAAGACAGGGGGCGATCCTGCGTTCGGAACAATCCGGCCCTCGCGGCTGGAACATCATGATCCATCAACTCGTTGCCACGGGGTTTCTCTGAGCCGGCCGCAACCGGCGTCATCACGAAAGGACTAGAACATGGCGGATTTTCACCAGAATGGCGTGGTTGCCACCCTGCACAATCTCAGGGAGCGCTCGCTAGAACGGATGGAGAAGGAGCTCTCGGTCTTTTCGGCATCGCGACCGATGACGCTGATCCTGCCGTCGCTCTATTCCGAGCTTGAGGCCCCGGCTCTTGAGAACATCGTTTCCGAACTTTCCCAGGCGCCCTATATCGCGGAAATCGTCATCGGCCTCGATCAGGCGGATGAGGGTGAGTTTCGGCGCGCCAAACAGTATTTCTCACGCCTGCCGCAGAAGCATACGATCCTCTGGCATGACGGACCGCGGCTTCGCGCCGTCGACGAGAAGCTGAAAGCTGAGGACCTCTCGCCCGATCAGCCGGGCAAGGGGCGCAATGTCTGGTTCTGCATGGGCTATGTGCTGGCGTCCCGCCAGGCAGGCGTCGTTGCCCTGCATGACTGTGACATCACCACCTATTCGCGCGACATGCTGGCGCGGCTTGTCTATCCCGTCGCCAATCCGCGTTTTCCTTACGTCTTTTCCAAGGGCTACTACCCGCGCATTGCCGATCGCTCGCTGAATGGCCGGGTGACACGCTTGCTGGTGACCCCGCTGCTGCTCAGCCTCGAAAAGGTCGTCGGCCACCATCCCTATATCGATTACCTCAAGGCCTTCCGTTATCCGCTGGCTGGCGAATTTGCCATGCAGACGCAGATTCTCTCAGATATCCGCATCCCCTCGGACTGGGGGCTGGAGATCGGCGTGTTGTCGGAGCTGTGGCGCAATTATTCCAACCACGCGATCTGCCAGGTGGATATTGCCGACGCCTATGACCACAAGCATCAGCCGCTGTCGCCGGAAGATGCGGCCAAGGGCCTGTCGCGCATGTCTGTCGACATCACCAAGGCGCTCTACCGCAAGCTGGCGACCGACGGCGTGGTGTTCAGCCAGGATTCGTTCCGCACGCTGAAAGCGACCTATTACCGGACAGCACTGGATCTGGTGGAAACCTATTACCACGACGCGCGGATGAACGGGTTGACGACCGATCGACACCGTGAGGAACAGGCGGTTGAACTCTTCGCCGCCAATCTGATCGAGGCGGGCCAGGTCTATCTCGACAAACCGAACGCTACGCCCTTCATGCCGAGCTGGAACCGGGTGCAGAGCGCCCTGCCCGACCTGTTGCGGGACATCCAGGAGGCCGCGCGCCTCGATGCGGAAGATTGATTCTCGTGCCTTCCTGTCGCCCTGTCACATGGACGGGCGGCAGGTGAGTTCGCCGTCGACGGCGACAAGCGACGTACCGGTGGTCGAAAGCTTGCGCTCGACGGGATAGTCGATGACGCTCGGCCAGGCCTCGATGTCCTTGGCTGCGTTCGGATCCGCATCGATGGCCGGCTGGTAAGCGGCGCGGCAATCCGGCATGGCGCGATCCGGCTTGAGGCCAAGCTCCTTGCGAATGCTTGCCGCACAGGTATCCGCGGAGGCGATGAGCGAGCAGGAGGCGGCGAAGGTGCGCCTGTAGCGCAGGGTGAGATCCTCGCCAACCAGCGTCAGGCCGGCAAACTCGCCAGCCACCACGTCATCCATCAGGCGCGTCCCGGTGCGGGCATCATAGATCACGAACGGCAAGCCACCATTCCAGCCATCGGCACCGCGGAAGAAGGCGTAAGGGCCGACTGCGCCCCAGATATAGCCAGCCGTATCATCCTCGATCTTGCGATCAAGCGTGGGGTTGAGCTGGCATGGACCTTCCGAGGAGGCGATGTAGAGACCGGCAGCTCCCTTTTCGCCGAGATCGAGTTGCTTCAGGGCGAAATTCGGGTAGCGCAGGCAGGTGAGCTTGCCCTTCATGTCGAAGCCGGTGTCCTTTTCGGCCAGCTCGACCTCGGCGCGTGTCGCGCGATCAAACTGTCCGGTGGCCTCTCCGGCATCGCGACAGGTGACGGGCGCCATACGGCCGACCGCGAACTGCAGCTCCTCGCCCTTGCCGCGCAATTCATAGCGGCCGTCCGAATACCAGAAACCACTGGCAGCGGTCTGCTGCGGAAGCGAGAGCTTCAATCCATCGGGAAGCGTGACGTCTGCCGCCTTTTCGCTGAAGGTCACGGTCAGGGAGGTGCCGTCCTCACAGCTGTATTTGATGTTTGCCGCCCGGCTTTCCACCGGAAGGATCAAAACGGCTGTCGCGGCCAGAGCCAGGCCGGCCAAAATCGGTACGCGCATCGGGTCTCCCTCGGCTGTTGGCCGACCATGCCAAAGAATTGCCCGCAAGGACAATGGCAAATGCGATCAATTCTGATGAGAAGTGGTGCCCCCGGCAGGGTTCGAACCCGCGACCCCCTGATTACAAATCAGGTGCTCTACCAACTGAGCTACAAGGGCAGTGGCCGCTGTTTAGGCGGAAATCGATTTGCGGTAAAGCAAAAAATCAGCGCAAGGTTAGCGCAAATGGTGAATATCCACGCCTCTCCCAGGCTAATCACGCCACCGGGAGCCGAACCGTTTTGAGGGCGAAACGGCTTGTGGGTACAGGTAGATGTCATGTACCACTTGGCGACATTTCATCAGGGCTCGCCATGTCTCGCACGTTCCGGTCGCTCGCCTTCATCGCTTCCAACACGGACGAAGCCCAGGCTTCGTGCCAGGAACTGATTCGCCTCTACGGCCATACCGAGCCGGCCGAGGCCGATGTGATCGTGGCGCTGGGGGGCGACGGCTTCATGCTGCAGACGCTGCATGACACGATGAACAGCGGCAAGCTGATCTACGGGATGAACCGGGGCTCGGTCGGCTTTCTGATGAACGAGTACTCGACGGACAATCTCACCGAGCGAATCGCGGTTGCCGTCGAGAATGATTTTCACCCGCTGAAGATGACCACCAGCAATGCCGATGGTTCGAGTTCGTTCGCGCTTGCGATCAACGAGGTCTCGGTGCTGCGGCAATCCTATCAGGCGGCAAAGCTGCGGGTGGTGATCGACGGCAAGGTGCGGCTTGAGGAGCTGATCTGTGACGGGCTGATGGTGGCAACGCCCGTCGGTTCGACCGCCTATAATCTCTCCGCCCATGGGCCGATCCTGCCGCTGGAAGCACCGCTTCTGGCGCTGACCCCGGTCAGCGCCTTTCGTCCGCGCCGTTGGCGTGGGGCACTATTGCCGAACAAGGTGACGGTGGTGCTCGAGGTGCTGGAGCCGGAAAAGCGTCCGGTGAACGCAGTCGCGGATCATACGGAGGTCAAATCGGTTCTGAGGGTGGAGATTTCGCAGTCGGAGGAAACTACGGCACGCATCCTCTCCGACCCTGATCGATCCTGGTCCGACCGGATCATCGCCGAACAGTTTTCCGATTGAGGTTCCGATGAAGCTATTCCGCTCGGCCGCATTGCTGCTCTCGCTCATGCTCACGTCTCCGGCCGTCGCAGACGAGATCGACCAATTGCCGCTGACGGCGACCTTCGTGATCAGCGGCGGCTATTGGGAATCGGGGCCCGAGGGCGTGGCCGGTGTCGAGACTGCGGTCGCTGCCGGCGAGCGCGGCTATTACAAGCTGGTCGCCATCCGCCAACCGGACCGGACGGCGCGCATCCATCTGCAGATGGTCGCCTCTGCCGAAAGCGGCTTGCGGCTTGTCGAGAGCGTGGAGCTCGAAGAATTCACCGCGCTCAAGCCGTACGTCACCGGCATTCGACCGGAAAGCATGACCGGGGTCTCCGGCACGCCCGGCTTTTTCGCCACCGTCTATCTCAAGACCACGCCGGACACCGATCGTGTCGAGGAATGGACCGTGTTGATCGACGAACTCGGTGACATCAGGGTGGAGCGGGCAAGCAACTGAACGGCTGCCCACATCGACCGGATAGAAAAAAGGCGGAGCGCCCGGCGCCCCGCCTTTTGTCATTCAAGAGCCGATTGCAGCCATCAGTCGATGTCTGAAACCTCGGAGGCCTTGCCGCTGATGCGGTGCGCAAGCGCTGCTTCCATGAACTCGTTGATTTCGCCGTTCAGGACGCTATCCGGATCGGTGCTTTCCACGCCGGTGCGCAGATCCTTGACCAGCTGGTAGGGCTGCAGGACGTAGGAGCGGATCTGGTGACCCCAGCCGATATCCGTCTTGGAGGCCGCTTCGGCATTGGCGGCTTCTTCGCGCTTCTTCAGCTCGACCTCGTAGAGGCGGGCGCGCAGCATGTCCCAGGCCTTGGCACGGTTCTTGTGCTGCGAGCGTTCCTGCTGGCAGGCAACCGCGATGCCGGTCGGGATATGGGTGATACGCACGGCCGAGTCGGTCGTGTTGACGTGCTGGCCACCGGCGCCCGACGAACGATAGGTATCGATGCGGCAGTCGCTTTCGTTGATCTCGATGTTGATCGAGTCATCGACAACCGGATAGACCCAGATCGACGAGAAGGACGTGTGGCGGCGGGCGTTCGAATCGTATGGCGAGATGCGGACCAGGCGGTGAACGCCGGATTCCGTCTTCATCCAGCCATAGGCATTGTGGCCCTTGACCAGAATGGTCGCGGACTTGATGCCGGCCTCTTCGCCGTCATGCACTTCCAGCACTTCCACCTTGAAGCCCGAGCGTTCAGCCCAGCGGGTATACATGCGCAGAAGCATGTTGGCCCAGTCCTGGCTCTCGGTGCCACCGGCGCCGGAGTGAACTTCGATATAGGTGTCGTTGCTGTCGGCTTCACCAGACAGCATGGCTTCGACCTGGCGGCGGGCCGCTTCAGTCTTCAGCGCCTTGAGCTGGTCTTCGGCGTCCTTGACGACGCTTTCGTCGCCCTCTTCCTCGCCCATCTCGATCAGCTCGATGTTGTCGTTCATCGCCTGTTCGAGACGCTTCACGCCAGCAATGCTGTCATCCAGCTGCTGGCGCTCGCGCATCAGCTTCTGGGCTTCCTGGGCATCGTTCCAGAGGTTCGGATCCTCGGCCTTGTTGTTCAACCAGTCCAGTCGTCTTATCGCCTGGTCCCAGTCAAAGATGCCTCCTCAGCAGGCTTATGGCCTGCTTGATTTCGTCGACGACATTCTCGATTTCATTGCGCATGCGTTCGGTTCTCAGCCTCTGAAACTGGTGAAAATCTGGCCCTCCGCATAGTTGCGCCCGGCTCTGATGTAAAGAGCCGGGTGCGCAGAAGAGCGGGGCTTGGATCAGAACAGGCCGCCGGAACCCGAGGTGACGGCCTGATTGGCCTGCGGCGAGTCGCGCAGGATTTCCTCCGGCGGGGCATAGCCATCCATGCCGATGATCGAGAGCGAGTCCGCCGGACCGGTGCCAGGCTTGAAGGCTTCGATGATCGTGTCCGGCTCGCCTTCGTAAGCGAACATGCCGGTGGTGCGATTGACCGGAATGAAGCTCATGCCGGCGGGCACGAAGAACTGGCCGGGCGGCGTGTTGGCCGTTGCCATCTGCATGAACTCGTTGAACACGGGGGCTGCGAGCGAACCACCGGTCGAGCCGCGACCCATGGGAGCCGGGGTGTCGAAGCCGATATAGACGCCTGCCACGAGGTCCGGGGTATAGCCGACGAACCAGGCGTCCTTTTCCTCATTCGAGGTACCGGTCTTGCCGGCAACCGGGCGATCGAGCTTGATCTTGCCGGCGGCCGTTCCGCGGGTGACGACACCTTCCATCATCGAGGTGATCTGGTAGGCGGTCATCGGATCGAGAACCTGCTGGCGGTTGTCGACAACGAGAGGCTCTTCCTGGCCGTTGAAGCGCTCGGCGTTGCAGGCCTCGCAGATGCGGTCTTCGTGACGGAAAATCGTCTTGCCGTGGCGATCCTGGATACGGTCGATCAGCGTCGGCTTGATCTGCTTGCCGCCATTGGCGAACACGGCATAGGCCGAAACCATGCGCATGACCGTGGTTTCACCGGAGCCCAGCGACATGGCGAGAACCGGGTTCATCTTGTCATAGATGCCGAAACGCTCGGCGTATTCGGCAACGAGGTTCATGCCCATGTCATTGGCGAGGCGAACCGTCATCAGGTTTCGAGATTTTTCGATACCCAGGCGCAGCGTCTGCGGGCCGGCCGAACCGCCGCCGTAGTTCTGCGGACGCCAGACCTGGCCACCGGAGACGAACTCGACCGGGGCGTCCATGATGACGGAGGCCGGTGTATAGCCGGTATCGAGTGCGGCCGCATAAACGAAGGGCTTGAAGGACGAGCCCGGCTGGCGCATCGCCTGCGTCGCACGGTTGAACTCGGACTGCGAGTAGGAGAAGCCACCGGCGAGCGCGAGCACACGGCCGGTATGGGGATCCATGGCAACGAGGCCGCCCTGAACCTTCGGCGGCTGGCGCAGGCGATAGGCGCTGCCGCCCTCTTCCAGCGCTTCGACATAAACGACGTCGCCGGGATTGAGAACGCCGACCGGAGACTTGGTCGATTTGCGGTCGGCCGTTGCGGAGCGATAGGCCCATTCCATGTTGTCAGGGGCAATGCGGCCGCGGGCGCGCTCGGCCACGACCTTGCCACCGCCCTCCTTGGCCGGCTGAAGACCGATGTCGACACCGTCTGCGGCAACGTCGAGGACGACTGCAACCTTCCACTCCGGCACGTCGGCGAGTGCGGGGATATCGGCAAGCGGAACGCCCCAGTCGCCTTCGAGCGGGATCTGCTTGATCGGGCCACGGAAACCGCGACGCTGGTCGTAGGTCAGCAGTGCCGACTGCAGTGCCTTGCGGGCAGCAATCTGCATCTGCGGATCGAGCGAGGTGCGGACAGAGAGGCCACCTTCGTAGAGAGCCTTGTCGCCATACTTCTCGATGATCTGACGGCGCACTTCCTCGGCGAAGTAATCGGAGGCGAACAGCGACGAACCTGAGCGACGCAGGTTTACGCCGAGCGGCTGCTTTTTGGCTTCCTCGCCCTCTTCCTTTTCGACGAAACCATTCTCGACCATCCGGTCGATGACCCAGTTGCGGCGCTCGAGGGCTGCGGCTTCACGGCGGAAGGGATGGTAATTGTTCGGCCCCTTCGGCAATGCGGCCAGATAGGCGGTCTCGGCAATCGTCAGTTCGGTGACCGACTTGTCGAAGTAAGTCAGAGCCGCGCCGGCAATGCCGTAGGCGTTCAGGCCGAAAAAGATCTCGTTCAGATAGAGTTCGAGGATCTTGTCCTTCGAATAGGTCTGCTCGATGCGGAAGGAGAGGATGGCTTCCTTGATCTTGCGGTCCATCGTCTGGTCGGACGACAGAAGGAAGTTCTTCGCGACCTGCTGGGTGATCGTCGAGGCACCGACCGGGCGGCGTCCGGAGCCGAAGTTCTGCAGGTTGACGAGGATCGCACGGCCGAGGCCGTAAATGTCGACGCCAGGGTGATTGTAGAAGTTCTTGTCTTCGGCCGACAGGAAGGCCGCCTTGACGCGGTCCGGGATCGCCTGGATGGGCAGGAAGAGACGGCGCTCGCGCGCATACTCGGCAACCAGCGCGCCGTTGCCGGCATGGATGCGGGTCGTCACCGGCGGCGAATAGCTGGCCAGAACCTCGTAGTTCGGAAGGTCCTTGGTCACCCCGTTCAGATAGACGGCGACCACCGCTGCGACGCCGAGCGCCAGCACGGACGCCAATCCGAAGAGATATCCAATCAGTCTGATCATGTTTCCGCTACCGGCTCTGCTTCAGGTTTGGCGCGCCGCAAAGAGCTTCGCACACCCTGTGGCGTTTTGCACGTCATGCAGTGGATGGCAAGACATGCGCAATTCATGCACGGGCGGACGATTCGGCCAAGCGCCTGCTCATGCGATTTCCCCCGAGTAACGGATACAATGTGAGGAAAATAGGGCCACCGGCGGAGGAAGCGCAGGCGGCCACAGCTTCATGATCCCTGTGTTGCCTAACCGCCATTGGCGAGCTGCGGCTCGCGATAGCGCTTGATCGCCTCGACCAGGAGGCCAGCCACCCTGTCGCGCCAGGCGGGATCGAGCAGAAGCTTCTCGTCATCCTTGTTCGACAGGAAGCCGAGCTCGAGCAGGATCGAGGGGACGTCGGGCGCCTGGAGCACCCGGAAACCGGCATGGCGGTGGGGATTGTTGATGAGCGAGATCTGGCCCTCGAAAGAGCCGACAACCGCCTGGGCCATGGCAATCGAGAAGGCCTGGGTCTCCCGGCGCGTGAGGTCCAGAAGGATGTCGCCGACCTCCGGCTCGGTCTCCAGCGGAAGTTCGACGCCGCCGATGGTGTCGGAAAAGTTTTCACGTTCCGCGAGCTGGGCTGCCATGTGGTCGGACGCCTTGTCGGAAATCGTGTAGACGGTGGCTCCGCGGATATCTGGCTGTCGCAAGGTGTCGGCATGCAGAGAGATCAGCAGGTCGGCGCCCTTCTGGCGCGCGATCAGGACACGCTCCGACAGCGACAGGAACTTGTCGGTGTCGCGGGTCATCACGGCACGAATGCCGGGCTGTCCCTTCAGCTTCTCATGAAGGATCTTGGCAAAGCCGAGCGTGATGTCCTTTTCCGACGTCTTGGTCACTGCTCCCGTTGCGCCGGCATCGATGCCGCCATGGCCCGCATCGATGGCGATGACGAATTCATCGGCGGGCGGCGCAGCAACGGGGATGGTCGCGGTCGTGGAACTGTCGGAGGGTTTTGCCGCCCATGCCTGGCCGGAAACCAGCGCAACGAAATCCTGCTGCGGCACCAGTTCGGCATCCAGCACAAGCCGGTAGCCCTTGCCGTCCTCGTTGGGCAGAACTTCCGCCGTCGCCAGACGTGCGGGCCGCGCAGCGGTGAGAACAAGGCGTGCAGAGCTGGCATCCATCGAACCGTAGCGAATTTCGCTGAACAGGCCCGTCGCCCGAAGGTCAGCCTCTGCGAAGGCAAAGGCGGTTGCCGGCAGGTCGACAACGATCCGGTCAGGATTGGCGATGTAACGGGTCTCGAAGGTCGGGGCGCGGTCGAAATCGAGCACGATCCGGGTGCGCGCCTCGTCGCCGGCGATCCGAGCGGCATAGGCCACGATCCGCTCGGACGGCACCTCGGCCGACACCGCGTAAACGACGGCGGGCACTGCCACCACAGGCAACGCTACCGCGCATGTCGCCAGAACGATTCGGCTCCAGAGCGCGAGTTTCCGCGTCGCCGACAGCGCCAAAGCTCTTCCCAAATCCTGCCCCCGTCATGGCCACGACACAGTTGTGACACAAATCACAAGCCGCACGTCGCGCCATTTTCATCGATTGTCCGCCGCATGCCTCGTCGCGCCACCCCCAAGGGCATCAAAATTGCGGTCGAGAACCGCTTTTTCCCTCGGAATCACACGGAAAGAGGCACCTCCCCTAATTCACTGCCATTATGGCATAAATCCGTTTGCTCTTGCTATTGTGACGTAGAAAACATACAAGGCACACGAGGGATAAAAGTGCAAACGGGATAGAGTTTCCGCCTACGGCTGCCAACCTCAGACAATGGAATTGGCGCCTGTTCAACCGGACATTCATCTGCCGTCTCCGCATTTTTTCCTGAAA
>JAIXSF010000154.1 GCA_027484835.1 Rhizobiaceae bacterium
AGAACCGCGTCGGGGCACGGAAGATTTCGCGGCTGAGTGGCACAGTGGATTTCAGCAGGCGGTGATAGGTTTCCAGATCGCCGGCAGCGAGCGCGTCAAGCGCCTGCGAGGCCGCCGGTGCGATGGCGGCGAAGATGCCGAGCAAAGCATGGGAATAATGCTTGCCATCGCCAGCGATAAGGTCGGCATAGTTGAAGTCGTCGCCGGTGTAGAGCCGCACACCCTCCGGCAGGCGGGCGCGAGACGGCTCTTGATGCGCCTGATCGAGCAGCGAGATCTTGATGCCGTCAACCTTGCCGGGGTTCTCACCGATCAGGTTGAGCACGAAGTCGCTTGCGACGGCGACGTCCTCGCTGCCCCAATAGCCCTTGAGCGCCGGATCGAACATGTCGCCCAGCCAGTGCAGGATGACGGGTTCGCGCGCACCGTCGATCAGCCGGCGATAGACGACGCGATAGACATCCGGCCCGGCTCCCATGGCGGGGAAGGCGCGCGAGGCCATCAGGATCAACTGCCCGCCGGCGGACTCAATCGCTTCCGCCTGCGTCTGATAGGCGGCTGCGATCTTGTCCGCGGTGGTAAGGTCAGCGAGCGTCAGATGATCAGTCCCGGCACCGCAAGCGACGCGCGGCTTCATCGGATGCGCCTTGGCGGCCACCATCGTCCGCTGGATCAGTTCCAGCGCCGTCGGCCAATCGACCCCCATGCCGCGCTGAGCCGTGTCCATGGCTTCGGCAAGACCGAGGCCCTGATCCCAGAGCGAGGTTCGGAAGGCGAGCGTGCCGTCCCAGTCGACAGCCGGTCGTGTGTCCCAGGGATTGCGTTCGTGCAGCGGATCGGAGACGACATGGGCGGCGGCAAAGGCGGTGCGGGTCAGCGAACGCGTCGGAGCGCGTGGTGTCAGCGGGGTTCCGGTGAGGCGATAGTCTTCGATGCGGCCATCGGCGGTGGGCAAGGCAATCATGTAGGAGATCCCTGAGTTTGGACGGGGAGGTCGAAGACGAGGATGCCGTCGAGACCACCCTCGGCATGGGCAACCAGGCGCGCGCCGAATCGCTTGTGATCTGGATGGACCTGATAGGCTTCGAGAGCAGCCCAGTCGGCCAAATCGGCGACGAAGCCGTGCAGATAGCCGCGTTCGATGCGCTCCGGGCTTTCGCTGCGGCCCGATGTGATCGATAGCAGCCCCGGCACCTTGCCGTCGATCTGATGCAGCTCGGCGAAAAGGTCATCGATGACGGCAGGCGAGACCGTTGGCTGGAAACGGACAAGCACGATGTGGCGGATCATGACTTGGCTCCGTGATCGGCCTTGATCATGTCGGCTGCCTTTTCGGCAATCATGATCGTCGGCGCATTGGTGTTGGACGAGACTACGGTCGGCATGATCGAGGCGTCGATGACGCGCAGGCCTTCGATACCGTTGAAGCGCAGACGCGGGTCGACGACGGCCTCAGGGTCCGAGCCCATGCGGCAGGTCCCGGCGGGGTGGTGATCGGTTTTCGAATGGCGGCAGGCATAGTTGAAATAGTCCTGGTCGGTCTTCACGTCAGGACCCGGCAGGCGCTCGGCCTTGACGTAGGGCTTGAGGGAATCCTGGCGCATAATGTCTCTGGCGATCTTCAGACCCCGGATCGACATCTCGCGGTCGTGCGGATCTGCCCAGTAGTTGGGGTCGATCAAGGGGGCCGCGAGCGGATCGGCCGAGCCGAGCCGGACGGTGCCGCGTGACCTCGGGCGGAGATAGGCGGAATTCAGCGTGACGCCACCATTGGCCATCGCGGCCACACCGGCCTCAATGCCGGAGCCGAGACCGAGATGGAACTGGATATCCGGCGAACGGGCTTCCGGATCGGCATACCAGAAACCACCTGTCTCAAAGAGGCTCGAGGCGACGGGGCCGCTTTTGGTCAGCAGGTATCGCAGGCCGGCCAGCACCGAGAGATGCGGCTTGGCGAAACGGTCATAGGTGTGCGGCCCGGTGCATTCAGCGATGACGAAGAGATCGAGATGGTCCTGCAGATTGGAGCCGACGCCCGGCTGGTCGAAGATGATGGGCACGCCGACCGAAGCCAGATGGTCGGCAGGGCCGATGCCTGAGAGCATCAGGAGGCGCGGACTGCCGATTGCGCCCGACGAGAGCAGCACCTCCCGTTCGGCACGCACCACGCCTTCGCCGCCGAGTTCGACACCGACTGCCCGCCCGTTTTCGACCACGAGCTTCAGCACCTGCGCATCCGTGCGGATGGTGAGATTGGGACGTTTGCGCGCGGGGTTGAGATAGGCAATCGAGGCCGAGGAGCGGCGGACATTGCGCTGGGTCAGCTGGTAGTATCCGACGCCATCCTGCGTCTCGCCGGTCATGTCGCCGTTGAAGGGAATGCCGAGTTCGGCGG
This sequence comes from Rhizobiaceae bacterium, assembly GCA_027484835.1. Classification (GTDB taxonomy): domain Bacteria; phylum Pseudomonadota; class Alphaproteobacteria; order Rhizobiales; family Rhizobiaceae; genus Allorhizobium. The sequence goes on from JAIXSF010000154.1 coordinate 2,396, forward strand.
CCGCCTTGAAATAGGCCTCGCAGATCGGCAGAGGCGCCGAAGGCTTGCTGACCCCGAGCGGACCGCCCTTGCCGTGATAGCGGTTGTCGAAGCTGTCATTGTCCTCAGCCTTGCGGAAGTAAGGCAGGACGTCCTCATAGGACCAGCCTTCGCAGCCCATCTGGCGCCAGTCGTCGTAGTCGAGCGCATTTCCACGGGTGTAGATCTGCGCGTTGATGCTGGAGCCACCGCCGATGACCTTCGCCTGGGTGTAGCGGATCACCATGTTGTTCATGTGCCGCTGCGGCACCGTGCTCCAGCCCCAGCTGCCGATGCCCTTGGTCATCTTCGCGAAGCCTGCCGGCAGATGGTAGAAGGGATGCCAGTCGCGGCCACCCGCCTCGAGCAGGAGCACGTTGAAATCGGGATTTTCCGACAGCCGCGCTGCAAGCACCGAGCCCGCCGAACCGCCACCGACAATGATAAAATCAAAAGCTTGCCGCATGAAAATCTCCTAGAGGCGGGCCAAGGACAGGCCGCCGTCGACCGGAATGACGGCCCCATTGGCGAAGGCGAAACATCCTTCCGCCAGCGGCACGACCACGCTGCCGACATCGACCGGCTGGCCCCAACGTTGCGCAGGAACAAGCCCGCCCTCGATCCGCGCCGTGTATTTGTCCTTCACGCCAGCCGTCATCTCGGTCTCGATGATCCCGGGTCTCAGTTCGAAAACGCCGATGCCATGCGGCGCAAGGCGGAGTGCAAAGAGCTCCGCCATCATGCCGGCACCCGCTTTGGATATGCAGTATTCCGCTCGCTCGATCGAGGCCATGCTGGCACTGACGGAGGTCACGAAGACGATCGAGCGATAGCTGTCGGACGGGGTCGCCAGCATGCGCCGCGCGACCTCCTGGGCGAGGAAGAAGGCGCCGCGCAGATTGACGCCCAGGACGAAGTCGAAGCTGTCGGGTGCAAGCTCCAGCATGTCGCCGCGCACCTTGGCGGGCACGCCGGCATTTGACACGAAGGTGGTGACAGGGCCGAGGCGTGCTTCGACCTGATCGAGGACCGAGGCGACGTTGTTGATATCCTGCAGGTCATGGCGGATATAGATGGCAGCATCGCCCAGTTCCGCAAGCGCGGCCTGTACCTGTGGCGCATCTTCCTCGGACCTCGACGCCAGCGCGAGCTTGTAGCCAGCGCCGGCCAGTTCGCGGGCGATGCCGAGGCCGATACCCTGCTGGCCTCCAGTGATGAGTGCGACCTTGCTCACTAGCTGAACTCCGTTTCGATGATGTGCTGGCCCGACCGCAGGGCGAGTGCTGCGATGGTCAGGGCCGGGTTGACGGCGGCCGAGGTCGGCAGGATCGACGCATCGACGATGAAGAGATTGCGATGATCGTGGCTGCGCCCGAAACTGTCGACCACGCTGGTCATAGGGTCAGAACCCATGCGCGCAGTGCCGCATTGGTGGGAGGGCGTGCGGCGATCGAAGGGACGCGAGAGCACGACCGGGTAACCGGCCTTTCGGATCAGGGATTTCAGCCTGTCGACCAGAGCGAGGTGCGCCTCCCAGTTCGACCGCTTCCAGTCGAGCATGATCCGACCGTTCCGCACCGTCACGCGGCTTTCGGGATTGGGCAGATCCTCGGACATCGCATAGAGATCGATCGATCGATCCGCGATCCAGTGGGCGAGCGGTCGCGGCAACGGCGAACTCGCAGCGAGGATCGGGCCGGTGATCTTGCCGAGCAGCTGGATATTGCCGAGCGGTTCGCCATTCGGTCCGCCCGTCAGGTAGAAGTCGTTGACCAGCAGGGTCTTCTGATAAATCGACGGATTGCGCCTGAAAGGGTGGAGCGCCAGCACCGCCGAACAATTGTGGTTCATGAAGTTGCGGCCAACTTGGTCGGAGCGGTTTGCCAGACCGTGCGGATGGTTTTCGTTGGCCGACGACAGCAGTATGGCAGGGCTTCTGACGGCACCGGCCGAGAGAACAACAAGGGGTGCGCTCAATATCTTTGTCTCACCTTGGTTCAGCACCTCGACACCGGTGACCCTTCCGCCCTCGCCTGCCAGAAGGCGCGTCACTTCGCATCCTGTCACCAGCGATACGTTAGGATGGCGAAGCGCGTGCGCGAGGCTCACCGTCTCCGCATCCTTCTTGCCGCCACATGTATCCGGGAAGGCGTCCCAGGTTGTTTTCCCATGGGCGAGCCATGTGTCGATATCCACGCCGAGCGGCAGGGATGCCGGGTGGAGACCGACGGATTTCACCCGACGGCGGAGATCGGCAATATTGGGCTCGTCAGGCACCGGCTTGTGCTGGTAGGTTCCGGAATGCGGCGGTTCGGTCGGGTCCTCCCCCAGCACTCCCCGGACTTCGAACAGGTGTTCGGCCCTCTGATACCACGGCTCCAGGCTGTCATAGGCGATCGGCCAGCCTGGCGTCGTTCCGCCCATATGGCGCAGGGGGGAGAAATCTTCGCGGCGATAGCGCAGCAGCACCGCGCCGTAGAATTTCGAATTGCCGCCGACATTGTAGTAGTTGCCGGGATTGAAGAGCTGGTTGTCGCCGTCGAGCCATTCTTCCTTCGGCTTGAAATGCGCCCTGCCGAAGATGGCTTCTGCGTCCCGGTCCGCCGGGGAAGGCTTTAGCCTTTCGCCCTTCTCGACGATCAGGATGCGCCGGCCCGTCGGTGCTAGCTGGGCGGCGAGCGTTGCTCCCCCCATGCCCGAACCGATGATGATAACGTCTGCGTCGCTCATGGCCGGATGCGCTCTTCCGTCTTGGGGTCAAAAGCCACGGCCTTTTCCATGTTGACTGCGAATTCGAAATCGTCACCACCGGATATATCGACATCGGCGCGCATGCGGGCGATTACGTCCTTGCCCCCGAGGCCCATAGTGACGAAGGTGTCGGAGCCGGCCGGCTCGGTGACGATGACACGGTTCTTCAGGCTGACGATGTTCTGCGATTTGCGGTCGGCACCTTCGGGATCGGTGATCGCCTCCGGTCGGATCCCGAGCAGGATCTCCCGCCCGTCCCAGGCTGCAAGGCTCGGCTGGCTGAAGGCGAGCAGGCTCTTCGACCCATCCCCCAGCACGACTTCGGCATGGGGCGAGCCATCACCAACGACGACACGTGCCGGCACGACATTCATTGCCGGGCTTCCCATGAAGGTCGCAACGAAGACATTGGCCGGGGTGTCGTAGATCTCCTTCGGCGTGCCGAGCTGCTGGATGTAACCCTTGTTCATGACCGCGATGCGGGTCGAAAGCGTCATCGCCTCGATCTGGTCGTGGGTGACGTAGACGATGGTGCGCTTGAGTTTCGCATGCAGCTTCTTGATCTCGGTGCGCATGTCGACGCGGAGCTTGGCGTCGAGGTTCGACAACGGCTCGTCGAACAGGAAGACGTCGGGATCGCGCACCAGGGCGCGGCCCATAGCGACGCGCTGGCGCTGACCGCCGGACAGCTGGCCCGGCTTGCGGTCGGTGAGATGATCGATCTGCAACAGCTTGGCGACGTCGAGCAGCGCCTTGTCCCGTTCCGGCTTCGGCACACCATGCATCTCAAGACCAAAGGTGATGTTCTGGCCGACGGTCATGTTGGGGTAGAGCGCGTAGGACTGGAAGACCATGGCGATGTTGCGCTTCGACGGATGGACCCCGTTGATAACGCGGTCCTTGATCGCGATTTCGCCCGACGAGATGCCCTCCAGGCCGGCGATCATGCCGAGAAGGGTCGACTTGCCGCAGCCGGAGGGGCCGACGAGCACGAGGAACTCGCCCTCCTCCACCGAGATGTCCACGCGATGCAGGACTTCGAGCTGTCCGTAGGACTTGGTGACGTTCCGGATGTCGAGAAAGCCCATGATCTTATCCTTTGACTGAACCGGCCATCAGTCCGCGCACAAAATAGCGCCCGGCGACGACGTAAACGAGAAGGGTGGGAAGGGCAGCGATGATCGCGCCCGCGAAGTGGACGTTGTATTCCTTCACACCCGTGGAGGACTGAACGAGATTGTTGAGGGCTGCCGTCATCGGCTGGCTTGTACCGCCGAAGGAGACACCGAAGAGGAAGTCGTTCCAGATATTGGTGAACTGCCAGATGACGGAGACGACGGTGATCGGGCCGGAGACCGGCAGCAGGATGCGCCAGAAGATGCGGAAGAAACCGGCGCCGTCGATCTGGGCCGCCTTCACCAGTTCGGTCGGGAAGGTGGCGTAGTAGTTGCGGTAATAGAGCGTGGTGAAGCCGATGCCGTAGACCACATGCACCAGGACCAGTCCGGGAACCGTGCCGGCGAGACCGAGCTTGCCGAGCACCAGGGCCATCGGGATCAGCACGATCTGGAACGGAATGAAGCAGGAAAACAGCATCAGCCCGAAGACGATCGTGTCGCCGCGGAAACGCCATTTGGTCAGGACGTAGCCGTTAAGGGCGCCGAGGATCGTTGAGATGGCGACGGCGGGGACGACCATCAGGATCGAGTTCAGGAAGTAGGGCCTGAGGCCGGTCGGCGACACGCCGATCTGGGCGGTCGACCAGGCAGAGCGCCAGGCATCCAGCGTCCAGGTTTCAGGCAGCGCCATCATGTTGCCGCCGGTGATCTCCGGCAGCGGCTTCAGCGAGTTGATGCCCATCACATAGAGCGGCAGAAGGTAGAAAAGCGCGAAGAGAACAAGCACCAGATAGATAAAGGTGCGGGTGACGCGACCGGTCCTGACGGCGGTGTCCTGGCTGACGGCAGACATCAGTTCTTCTCCTTCAGTTCGGCATAGAGATAGGGAACCATGATGGCCGCAATGGTCATCAGCATAATCACGGCCGAGGCCGAGCCGACGCCCATCTGGTTGCGGGTGAAGGTGTAGGAATACATGAAGGTCGCGGGCATCTCGGTGGCACGCCCCGGGCCACCGCCGGTGAGTGCGATCACAAGGTCATAGGACTTGATCGCGAGGTGGCTGAGGATGACGAAAGCGGAAAGAAAGGCCGGTCGCAGCATCGGGATGACGATGCGCCGGTAAAGCTGGAAGCTTGAGGCGCCATCGATCTGGGCGGCCTTCAGGATCTCGTTGTCGATGCCGCGCAGGCCGGCCAGGAACATCGCCATGACAAAGCCGCTGGTCTGCCAGACCGCCGCGATGACGATGGTGTAAACAGCCATGTCGTTGTCCTTGATCCAAGTGAAGGAAAAGCTCTCCCAGCCCCACAGGTGCATGATGCGCTCCAGACCGATGCCCGGATCGAGGAACCACTTCCAGGCCGTGCCTGTCACGATGAAGGACAGCGCCATCGGATAGAGATAGATCGGGCGCAGCAGCCCCTCACCGCGGATCTTCTGGTCGAGGAAGATCGCGAGCATCAGGCCGAGTGCGGTGCAGATAACGATGTAGAGGCTCGCAAAGATCGCGATGTTGCTGATCGCGATATGCCAGTTTTCCTGGGCCCAGAGCCGGCTGTAGTTGGTGAAGCCGACGAAGGTGTAGAGCGGCAGCATCTTGGAGCCCGTAAAGGACAGAAAGATGGTGAACAGGATGAACCCGTAGACGAACAGCAGAATGACGGCGAAGGACGGTGCCAGCACCACCTTGGGCAGCCAATCCTGAATGCGCGTGCGCAAGTCAGCCCCGGTCGAGCTTGTCATGAGGGTTCTCCCTGTACTGTCTGGATAGACCGACGCCGCCTCTCACCTGGCAGACGGCGTCGGAGGGGTCGCGGGCAACGAGGAGCATCGCCCGCGACGGGGAGGTTACTTTGCAGCGGCGACCGCTTCGCCAAGCGCCTTGGCTGCCTCGGCACCATCCTTGAAGCCGCCGTTAAAGGCCTTGGTTACGACGTCATAGACGGCGTTCTTGACAGCAGCCGGAGCAGCATGGCCATGGGCCATGGAGCCGAACAGCGAACCCGCAGCGCTTGCTTCGGCCAGGTCCTTCATGCCCTTCTTGCCGCAATCGTCGAAATCCGTGTCCGGCACGTCGGTACGGGCAGGGACCGATCCCTTGACGACGTTGAAGGCCGACTGGAACTTCGGGCTTTCGATCGCGGATGCCATGGCCATCTGCGCCTTGACGTTGTCATCACCCGAGACGTTGAACATCGCGAACTGGTCGGAGTTGAACGTCACAGACCCTTGCGTTCCTGGGAAGCGGATGCAGACGAAGTCATCGCCCGGCTTCTGGCCGGCTTTGAGGAATTCGCCCTTGGCCCAGTCGCCCATCATCTGCATGCCGGCCTTGCCCTCGATGACCATGGCCGAGGCCAGGTTCCAATCGCGACCGGAGAAGTTGTCATCGGCATAGCTGCGTAGTTTGATAAGTCGATCGAAGGCGTCGGCCATATCGGGGCCGGTAAGCGTGGCTTCGTCGAGGTCGATGAAAGCTTTCTTGTAGAAGTCATTGCCCTTGGACAAGACGACGCCATCGAAAACGGTTGCGTCCTGCCACGGCTGACCACCATGGGCGAGCGGCGTGATCCCGTTGGCCTTCATCTTGTCGAGGACCGCCACCAGTTCGTCCCAGCTCTCGGGCGCTTTGCCACCGGCTGCATCCAGCGCTGCCTTGTTGATCCAGACCCAGTTGGTCGAGTGAACGTTTACAGGCGCTGCAATCCAGCGGCCATCATACTTCGAGAACTTCTGCAGCGCTTCCGGCACCACCTTGTCCCAGCCTTCGGCATTGGCGACTTCGTCGAGATTGCCGAGTGCTCCCTGCTCTGCCCAGTCGAGAATGTCGAAACCGAGCATCTGCACGGCCGTCGGCGAATCGCCGGCTGTGACACGGGCTCGCAGCGCCGTCATTGCGGCCTCCCCGCCGCCGCCGGCAACCGGCATATCGACCCAGCCGATGCCCTTCGTCTTCAGATCTTCTTTAAGAACGTTAAGAGCAGCAGCTTCCCCGCCCGAGGTCCACCAATGGAGCACCTCAACATCGGTGGCATGCGATATGCCGGTCGTGCCGGCCAGCATGGTACCTGTAATCAGCATGGTCTTGAAAAGGCTACGCATGTTATTCCTCCTGTTTGATGCGTTGCTTTCAGTCGTTCCGGAAGTCAGTCGCGTACCCAGTTCGGCCTGGTCTTGCCGATGCGCATCACGACGGATTTGATCTCCAGGAATTCGTCGAGGCCGTAGCGGCCATTCTCGCGGCCCTGGCCGCTCTGCTTGAAGCCGCCAAAGGCGACTTCCGGGAAGCCATCCATCCAGGTGTTGGTCCAGACGGTGCCGGCTTCGGCGCGGCGGGCGAAGGCAAGGCAGGTGTGGACGTTCTCGCTCCAGACGCCGGCGGACAGGCCGTAGGACGCGTCATTGACGAGCGTGAGCGCCTCATCGAGTGTCTGGAAGGTGAGGACGACGAGTACCGGGCCAAAGACCTCCTCGCGGGCAATCGGCATGTCCCGGCGGACATTGGTGATGACCGTCGGCGCGAAGAAATCGCCAGGCAGGCCAGGATGTCGGAGGGCATCACCGCCCAGAGCAAGCCTTGCGCCCGATGCCACCGCATCACGAACATAAGCGGCGATCTTCTGTTGATGAGCCTCAGAGATGATCGCGCCGACCTGGGTCTCGGGATTGAGAGGATCGCCGAAGGCGACCTTGCGGGAGAGTGCCACGACCTTTTCGACCAGGGCTTCCGCGATGTCTTCATGCACGATGATACGGCTGCCGGAATTGCAGCATTCTCCGGCATTGAAGTACACGCCGAAGGTGATCGCATCCGCTGCGGCATCAAGGTCGGCATCCGGGAAAACGACCTGCGGATTTTTCCCCCCCAGTTCGAGCGCGACCTTTTTCAGCGTCTCGGAAGCGACAGCACTGATCGCCTTGCCGACGGCGGTCGAGCCGGTGAAGCTCACCATGTCGACATGGGCATGCTCCGCCATCAGCGCACCGACCGGCTGGCCGAAACCGAGGACGATGTTGACCACACCGGCGGGTAATCCCGCTTCGATCAGTAGCTCGCCCAGCATTACGGTCGTCGAGGGCGTCATTTCGGACGGTTTGATCACGCAGGTGCAGCCGGCTGCAAGGGCAAACGGCAGCTTCTGGCTGAGGATCCAGAAGGGGAAGTTCCACGGGGTAATAATCGAGACGACGCCGATCGGTTCTTTCAGCACCACCGCCAGCATGTCCTCGCCGAGGGAATTGTGGCTGTCACCGTGCAGGGTGCGGGCGAGCGCCGCGGCGTAGCGCCAGAGGTCGGCGGCGCCAGCGACTTCGCCGCGGGCCTGGGAAATCGGCTTGCCGCTTTCCAGCGTTTCGAGAAGCGCCATGCGCTCGACATTGGCCTCGATGAGATCAGCGACCTTCAGAAGCAGCGTCGAGCGCTCCTTGCCGGTCGCGCGGCTCCATGTGCCCATATCGAAGGCGCGCCGGGCGGCGGCAATCGCGGCTTCCGTTTCCGCCATGCCGCCACGCGCCGAGCGGCTGACGACAACGCCATGCGACGGCGAAATCCTGTCGAAGGTCGCGCCGTCGGCGCTGCCCTGCCAGATCCCGTCGATCAGGTGGCGACCTTCGAAGGGCACCTTTGGCAGCGGATGGGCGACGGCAGCGGTCATGGTCATGTCGTTCATGTCATTCTCCCGAAAATGCGGGTTTGCGTTTTGCCCTGAAGGCGGCAACACCTTCGTCGCGATCGGCACTGGCGGCAATTGCGGCACTGCCCAGCGCCTCGATCATCGCGCCGCGATCCTCGCCCCGACCCGCATGGATCATAAATTTGGAGACCTCGACGGCGCGCGGAGAAAGACCGAGGACCGATCGGGCAATCTCCCGGGCGGTTTCCTCCGGGGTTGTCGAGACCTCGGCGACGAATCCGAAGGCCTGGGCGCGCTCGGCGGAAATCCGCCGACCAAACAGGGCCATCTCCTTAAGGATCGGCTCCGGCAGAAGGCGGGCCAGACGCTGCGTGCCGGACCAGCCGGGCACGATGCCGACATGGGCTTCGGGAAGGGCAATCTTGGCTGATGGTGCCATGACCCTGATATCGCAGGCGGCGGCAAGCTCCAGGCCGCCGCCGAAGGCATGTCCTGCCATCGCCGCGATCACCGGCTTTGAGAGCCGTGCCAGCCGATCAAAGATGCGGTGGCCATCGCGCACCCAGTGGCGGGCGAATTCTGCAGGCGTCAGATCGCCCCAGGCGTTTATGTCGGCGCCGGCGCAGAAAGCGCGTTCGCCCTCTGCCGTGACGATGACGCAGCGCACATCCTGCAGGCAATCCAGTCGGTCGAGATGGCTGGAAAGTTGCTCCAGCATCTCGACCGTGAAGGCATTGAGTTTCGCCGGGTTGTCCAGCCGGATCTCGGCAATGCCATCGGCGATTTGGAGATGAACGGCGCTCATGGTGTCCACCCCATCGGTTCCTTCGACAGGAGCGTCGTGGAGATCACAAGCGCGTCAGGTGCAATTGTCACCCTGCCCTGCGATGCCGCGAAGATGTCCCGATCGGGGACGATACCCGGCATGATTTCGGTCGCGACGAGGCCACTCTCCTCCGTCAGCCGCATCACACAACGCTCGGTGATGTAGAGCACATCCTGCCCCTGCTCACGGGCTCTTTTGCCTGAGAAAGTAACGTGCTCGACCGTGTCGACCATCTTGGTGAACTTGCCGGGGCTGCGGACATGGATGCCGCTTTCCGTGAGTTCGACGGCGGCACCGGCCTCGAACCAGCCGGAGAAGACGATCTTCTTCGCATGAGCCGTGATATCGACAAAGCCGCCACAGCCTGCGGTCAGATAGGGCTTCTTGCCAAGCTTCGATACGTTGACATTGCCCTCGACATCCACCTCCAGGAAGGAGAGGAGGGAGACGTCGAAGCCGCCGCCCTGGAAAAAGATGAACTGCTGCGGCGAAGGCACGAACGCATCGGCATTCGAAGCGCAGCCAAAGGCGAAATCGGTGAGCGGCATGCCGCCGACGGCACCCTGCTCGATCGCCCAGGTGACGGCCTCGGGATGCCCCTCTTCGAGCAGAATGCGCGGTACCTGCGCGCTAATGCCGAAGCCGAGATTGGCTGTCATGCCGGACTTCAATTCCAGCGCTGCGCGCCGCGCGATCACCTTCTCGACACCGTGTTCTGCCAGCTTGAAGCTCGACCACGGCTGCATGATCTGACCCGAGATTGCCGGATCATAGGGTGTCTCGCAGGTTTGCTTCTGCTCGGGATCAAGCACAACGAGGTCGACGAGATGACCGGGCACCCGCACATCATGTGGCCGCAGACTGCCTGATGCCGTCATTCGGCTCACCTGGGCAATGACGAGGCCGCCATTGTTGCGTGTCGCGATGGCCTGTTCCAAACCGCCGAGATAGGCGCCCTCGTGTTCGTAGGTGAGATTGCCGCGTTCGTCGGCCGTAGTTGCTCTCAAAATGCAGACATCCGGATAGATGTTGGGGAAGTGGAGCCAGATTTCTCCGGCGAATTCGACGCGGCTGACGATGGGGTGAGCGGTTGCACTTTCATTCATCGCGCAGCCCTCACGGACCGGATCGACGAAAGTGTCGAGGCCGATCCGGGTCAGCACGCCGGGACGCCGGGCAGCCGCTTCACGATGCATGTCGAACATGATGCCGGAGGGGACGTTGTAGGCCTCGACCCTGTCTTCAACGACCATCTTCCAGATCTCGGGCATTGGCAGGCTCGACGGCCCGGACGGATAGGAGCCGGCCAGGACCCGACTGATCAGGCCGTCTTTTGCGATATGGTCGATGCCCTTCACGCCGTACATGTCGCCGGCGGCAATCGGATGCAGCATGGTAAGACCACGCGGACGACCTTCCGTCTCGAAGCGCTTGCCGAGCGCGGCCAGGACGAAATCCGGGCAGCCGAGCGCCGATGACGAGGACACCGTGACGACTGCACCATCAGGAATGCGCGCAACCGCATCGGCGGGGGCAACAAGCTTGCTCAACGCACACCTCCGTAATTCACGTTGACCCGGATGCCGCGCGCGGCTGCATCGCGAACGGCAAGCGCGACGGCCAGCGAC
>JAIXSF010000280.1 GCA_027484835.1 Rhizobiaceae bacterium
ATGGCTCAGCGGCGCAGGAATGCCAGCACGTCATCGATGAAGCGCTGCCTGTGGGTGGCAAAGAGCCCGTGGGGCGCACCCTCATACTCAATCAGCGTGGACTGGCTGATACCGGCGGCAGCCGCGCGACCGGCGGCATCGATCGGCACCGTCTTGTCGTCCGTGCCATGGATGATCAGGGTCGGCACGTTGAAGGCGGCAAGATCCGGACGGAAGTCGGTGGTCGCGAAAGCCTTGGCGCAAGCAAGAGTCGGCTTGAGCCCCGCCATCATCGCCTGGCGGACGGACCAGTCGAGCACCTCGGAGCTGACCGCCTTGTCGAACATGCCGACGCCGTAGAAGTCCTTGAAGAAGCCGGCGAAGAAGCGGGCGCGATCCTCGACCATGCCCTCCGTCATCTCGTCGAAGGTCGATTGCGGCGTGCCGTTCGGATTGTCCTCGGTCTGCAGCATATAGGGCACGACGGAGGCCACCAGGACGGCCGAGCGCAGGTTGGCGCCACCGTGGCGCGACATGTAGCGCGCCACTTCACCGCCTCCCATGGAGAAGCCGAGGATTGTCGCGTCATTGGCTCCGGTCGAGGCGATGACGTCGGCCAGATCGTCGGCCAGCGTATCATAGTCATAACCGTTGAACGGCTGTTCCGAACGGCCAAAGCCACGGCGGTCATAGGCAATGGCGCGCATGCCCGCATCGGCGATGGCCATCGACAGATCATCGAAGGTGTCGGCGGTCAGCGGCCAGCCATGCAGGAGGATGACAGGGCGGCCCTGCCCCCAGTCCTTGGCATAGAGTTCGACACCGTCACGGGTCTTGATGCGGGGCATGGTCACGTCCTTTTCTGTTTCGAGACAGGACGAACGACTGCTACCCGCAGGAGGTTCCTAACGAATGTCGCGGGCTTCCGGAAACAAAGAACCCGCGTCTGGCCATTCAGTAGGTGAGGAGCGTCCCGGAACCGCTGACGTTGGCGCAGCGGCAACGACCGCCGACGCGACCGGGTTTTGCCGGGCAAGACACCTGTCCGCCGCCACCGACGCTCCCGGATTGGTCGACGACGCAGACATATCGCTGCGGGCGGACGCGTTGGGTCTGACGCGGGGTCTTCTGGCTTTCGATGATGACGCCATTGGCATCATTGATCAGCACATAGGGAGCGTGGCTACTTCCCAGCGTTTCGGCCGATGATGGGGAGACGATGAACAGCAGGCTGAGTGCGACACAGAACAAACGCAACATGAAAACCTCGATAAGACGGCTCGATTTCGACGGACCGCGATCAAACGTGACGCACAGCTAAAGCCGAACGCCCGAGATGGCCCAGAGTCACCGAGACTAGCGGCAAAGACTGAACACAGGCTGAACCATAACTTGCCAGAAATGGAAACGGCGCCACGCGGGCGCCGTTCCAGGGTGAGATGAATGCGCCTGATCAGGCGGCGCGGCGATGGCCGGACGATGTGCCCGAAGCGCGTTCGTCGATGCGGAACTGGTTGAGCAGTGCCGTGAGGGCTGCTGCTTCCTGGGCAAGACCGTGGCTGGCTGCTGTCTGTTCCTCGACCATGGCGGCGTTCTGCTGCGTGCCCTGGTCCATGGTGTTGACGGCCGTGTTGATCTCCTGCAGGCCAGTCGACTGTTCGCGCGAAGCGGTGACGATCGCGTTCACGTGGCCATTGATCTCCTGGACCTCGCGGACGATAACGTCGAGCGCCTTGCCGGTTTCGTTGACGAGTTCGACGCCCTGCTTGACCTGGGTCCCGGAGGCGCTGATCAGGGCCTTGATCTCCTTCGCAGCGTTCGCAGAGCGCTGTGCGAGTTCACGGACTTCCTGGGCAACGACCGCGAAGCCCTTGCCGGCTTCACCGGCGCGCGCGGCTTCGACACCGGCGTTCAAGGCGAGCAGGTTGGTCTGGAAGGCGATTTCGTCGATGACGCCGATGATGTTGGAGATCTCGCCGGAAGACTTCTCGATGCCCTGCATCGCATCGACAGCCTTTTCGACGATTTCGCCGGACTTCTCGGCACCGGCGCGGGCACGGGTCACCAGCTGGCCGACTTCCTCGGCACGGCGGGCGCTGTCCTTGACGGTGGTGGTGATCTCCTCAAGTGCTGCGGCCGTCTCCTCGACCGAGGCTGCCTGCTGCTCCGTGCGGCGTGCGAGATTGTCGGCCGACGAGCGGATTTCGGCCGCACCGCCATCGATGGCGCGCGCGTTCCGGCCAACGGTTGCGAGCGCATCATGCAGCTTTTCAACAGAGGCGTTGAAGTCGACGCGCAGACGATCGAGGTCGCCGGCAAACGGGGTATCGATGCGCGAAACGAGATCGCCATTGGCCAGGCGGCCGAGGCCGTCCGCCAGCGAGTGGACGGCGAAGGAGACCTGCTCGGCTTCGCGCGCCTTGGCAGCTTCGCGTTCACGACGCTCCTGTTCGGTCATCGTGCGGGTTTCGTCCGCTTCGCGGGCGAGACGGCCACGCTCGATGATGTTGTCGCGGAAGACGGCAACGGCTGCGGCCATCTGGCCGATCTCGTCCTTGCGGGCGGTGCCCGGGATCTCCGCAGACACGTCACCGCCGGCAAGCTTGCCCATGACGCCGGTCATGTCGACGACCGGACGGACGACCAGGCGCGAGAGCAACGCTGCGAGGATGGCGATCATCGCGACCACGCCGACGAGGGTCGCAACGGCTGCGGCCGTGCGGAATTCGCCGACGCTGGCATAGGCGAGGTCACGATCGATCTGGACGCCGAGATACCAGTCGTCGCGCGGCAGGCCCTTGATGGGCAGGAAGGAGACGAGGACATTGGCATCGGCGAAGGTGGTTTCGGTAATGCCGGAGCCGATGGCGGGGGTCTGGTTCGGGAAGGCATCCTTCAGTGTCTTGGTGACGAGGTTGCCATCGCGGTGAACGAGGATCGTGCCGTCCTGCTTGACGAGGAAAGCCGAACCCTTGCCGCCCATGTCGACGGAATTGACCATGTCGACGAGGGACTTCAACGAGAAGTCGGATGCCGCCACGCCATAGAGCTTGCCGTCCTTCTTGACGGGAATGGCGGCGCTGATGATCAGGTTGCCGGTCGAGGCGTCGGCATAGGGGTCGGTCAGCACCATCTTGTCGGCCTTGACGGCGTCCTGGTACCACGGGCGCTTGCGCGGATCGTAGCCTTCCGGCAGCGGCTGGTTGGGGACGCTGGTGAACACGCCCTGCTCGTCGCCGACATAGGTCGACATGAATTCGCGGATCAGGACCGGATTGTCGAAGGCAGCGATGATGGCAGCCGCATCGGGCGCCTTCGCCGCTGCATTGCCGGCGAGCTCGGTCAATGCCACGCGTGCCGCAAGCCAGTTTGCGATGCTCTGGGACGCCTGGAGACCGGAGCTATCGATCTCGCTCTTGACAGCCGCGCTGGTTGCTTTGCGCTGAAGGCTATCGATGTAGAAGGAGAAACCGGACAGGGCGGCAACCACCACGAGGGAGGCGACCACCAGGATCTTGGTCATCAGATTGAAGCTGGTCTTCACGATACGGTCCTGCAAAAACTCTTCGCGTCTTCTTGGCGCGAGGACGTCATGGGGCATTGTGCGATCACGGCACCATCATGGTGAGGAAGCGGTGAATTTGCCGCTCCCCCATGAATAACCCGCAGGATTTAATGGGTACTTAAGCGACCTCCGAAAAATAAGTAGGCCTCACATACCGTGACAGCGTTATCAATTGCGGCTCTGTAGGTTCTTTCCCTGGTTGGGTGTAATGCCGCGCAATGCGATCGAGAGGGCGGAATGAAGCGAAGCGACAAGCTCAAGGCCGGCAAGTTTGACGTTGACGCGGCGCTGGTTCGCCAGCTGCTGCAAGACCAGTTTCCAGAATTCTCTGTTCTTCCAGTCGAGCCGCTTGAGGACGATGGCTGGGACAACTGGACGTTCCGCCTCGGCGCGCATCACAAGGTCCGCCTGCCATCGGATGCCGCCTATGCCGCGCAGGCGGAGAAGGAGTTCGCCTGGTTACCAAAGCTTGCGCCGCATCTTCCGCTCGCCATCCCAAAACCCGTGGCGCTAGGGATGCCGAATGCGCACTTCCCCTGGTCCTAGTCGATCTATGAATGGATTGCAGGTGCGCCGCTTGGACGGCAGGCGGACCTCGACCGGAACCGGCTTGCAGGGGATCTGGCCGATTTTCTGAAGGCGCTCTGGGTGACAGACCGTACAGGCGGTCCGCCACCCGGGGCGCACAACTTTTATAGGGGTGGAGATGTCATTGATGTCTACGGCCCAGAAGCTCGCGCTGCCCTATCAAAACTGGCCGGAAGCATCGACCTTGCAGGTGCCGTGGACCTCCTCAACCGCGCGGCTGCATCAACCTTCGAAGGAGAGCCAGTCTGGGTTCACGGCGATATCGCTGTCGGCAACCTGTTGGTGCGCGACAGTCGGCTCGCAGCCGTGATCGATTTCGGCTCTTCGGCAGTCGGCGATCCCGCCTGCGACCTGGCCATCACCTGGCTGTACTTCGACGGCGAAAGCCGGGCAAAATTTCGTGATGCCGTCGCCGTCGATGAGGCCTGCTGGGCAAGAGCGCGAGCCTGGGCCCTATGGAAGGCGGCAATCGTGATGGCGGCGAATTCGCCTGTCTATCCGGATGAAACGCCGCCCATTGAGGTGATCGAGACTGTCGTTGGTGAACACCGCCAGCAGTTTTCCTGACAAGCAAACGCCTCAGCGCCCCTTCATGAAGGCTTCGAAGGCGGCGCGGGCTTCGGCGCTCTTCAGCTGGGCGACGAAGTGGACGAGTTCTTCCTGCATGCGGGCGCGGACCTCCTCGGCGCTGCCCTTGACCAGCGCGCGGGCGATCTTCATGGCCGCCGGCGGCTTGGACGCCAGCGAAGAGGCGATCTTCAGCGTCTCAGTCTCGACCTGATCCGGCGAGACGACCTTCCAGATAAGACCCGCCTCGCAGGCCTGTTCGGCGGAAAAACCTTCGCTGGCGGCGAGCATGGCAAAGGCGCGCTGATGGCCCATGATGCGCGGGGCAATCAGGCTGGAGGCGGCTTCCGGCACCAGCGCCAGATCGACGAAGGGGGTCTTGAACAGGCTGCGGTCGGAAGCGACCGTCAGGTCGCAATGCATGTGCAGCGTCGTGCCGATGCCGATCGCGAGACCGTCGACGCCTGAGACCAGCGGTTTGGTGACTTCGGTCAGCGCACGCAGGAGGCTGAAGGCCGCGGGTTCGCCGACAGCGCCGGCCATGGCGAAGCCAAGGAAATCGCCCATGTCGTTGCCGGCGGAAAAACAGCCTTCGGTGCCGAGGAAGGCGATGGCTCGGATCGCGTCGTCCTGCTCGCCCTCCAGCAGACCTGCGGTCAGCTTCTCGTACATGGCCTGCGTGATCGCGTTCTTCTTGTCCGGGCGGTTGAAGCGCAGGACGAGGACGCCGGGATGGGCTTCAGGGCGGGTGATCTCAATGTGGTCGGTCATCTCGGCTTCCTCGGGTGGTCCCCACCCTCCCCTTGAGGGGGAGGGTCGGAGCGCAGCTCCGGGGTGGGGTGATCAACGACATATGCTGGTTTTGGCAGGGTCACCCCCACCCGCCGCTTTGCGGCGACCTCCCCCCTTCAAGGGGGAGGTGGATCGTCATGCAAACAGCGCGCGTGCCGCTTCCAGGCTCGCCGCACCATTCACGACGCGATCCTTGAGTGCCGCCGTCTCGGCGATCAGGTTCTCGGCGGCGAAGCGGCAGAGCGCCAGGCGGTTGTCGCGACCGTGGTCCTCGTCGGCGAGCGCACCCTTGGCGAGGTAGACGCCGGTCAAAGCGAGGCCGAAGAGGCGCTGGTAGGGCGTGGCACCGGCAAGTGCTGCAGACGCATTGCCGGCAGCGAGCTGCGAGAGCAGCCATTCGGTCGTGTCCTCGAGATCCGAGAGGCTCGCGTCGAGGCGGGCAGCGGTGTCGCCAAACCCTTCGAGATTGGAGGCACGCACGGCGTTTACCACCTGCTTCAGCTCGGTGATGTAGCCGCGGACATGGTTGCCGTTCGACAGCGGCAGCTTGCGGGTGACGAGGTCGGCGGCCTGGATGCCGTTGGTGCCCTCATAGATCGGGGCGATGCGGCTGTCACGCCAGTAACGGGCAGCACCGGTTTCCTCGATGAAGCCCATGCCGCCATGGGTCTGGATGCCGAGCGAGGCGACATCGACGCCGGCATCGGTGGCGAAGGACTTGGCAATCGGGGTCAGGAGGGCTGCGCGCTCGGCCCAGTGGCGGGCCTCGTCGCCGTCAGCATGGTGGCTCATATCGGTGGCGTGGGCGCAGACATAGCAGATGGCGCGCGAGCCTTGCGTCAGTGCCTTCATGGTCACCAGCATGCGGGCGACGTCCGGATGTTCGATGATCGGCGACATGCCGGAGCCGGTCCAGCCGGGAGCTTTGCCCTGCGTGCGGTCCTTGGCGTATTGCACGGCCTTCTGGGTGGCGGCCTCGCAGATGGCAACGCCCTGCATGCCGACGGCGAGGCGGGCATTGTTCATCATGGTGAACATGCAGGCGAGGCCCTTGTTCTCTTCACCAATCAGCCAGCCGATGGCACCGGCTTCATCACCATATTTGCCGTCGCCATAAATCATGGTGCAGGTCGGCGAGCCGTGGATGCCGAGCTTGTGCTCCAGCGAATGGCAGTGGAGGTCGTTGCGGGCACCGAGCGAGCCGTCGTCGTTGACGAGATACTTCGGCACGAGGAAGAGCGAGATGCCGCGGGTGCCGGCCGGCGCATCGGGAAGACGCGCGAGAACGAGATGGATGATGTTCTCGGTGATCTCGTGCTCGCCCCAGGTGATGTAGATCTTCTGGCCGAAGATGCGGTAGGTGCCATCATCGCGGCGCTCGGCGCGGGACTTCATCACGCCGAGAGCCGGGCCGGCAGGCGGCTCGGTCAGGTTCATGGTGCCGGTCCATTCGCCGGAGACCATTTTCGGCAGATACTTCGCCTTCAATTCCTCGGAGCCGTGGGCGGTCACCGCGTCGACGGCGCCCATGGTGAGCGTCGGTCCGAGCGCAAAGCCCATGGAGCCGGAATTCCACATCTCAAGAGCGGCGACATTCAGCATATGGGGAAGCCCCTGCCCGCCGAAGTCTTCCGACGCGGTCAGCGAGTTCCAGCCGCCTTCGGCCCAGCCGCGGTAGAGATTGTCCCAGCCATCGGGCACGACGACCTTGCCGTCGACCATGCGAGCGCCCTGCTTGTCACCGATCTCGGCGAGCGGTGCGACTTCATCCGAAGCAAAACGACCGGCTTCCAGGAGGATGGCATCAACGAGGTCGTCGCTGAGGTCGCCGAGCTTGCCGTCTTCGATGGCCTTGCTCAGCCCCGCAACGTGTTTGAGGGTGAACGCGATCTCTTCTACGGGCGCCTTGTACATGACGTGTTCCTCCAACTGGCGTATGCTCTTGGCCACGCCCAGTCTCCCACCCAGGAGGCGCGGCTTATTCTTCTCTTTGGCTAATTGATTTTTACGTAAACGTCAAATCTTTTGCATGCGTCATGCCGTCCCGTCCACCGGCCTAAATCAGCGAAGAGACCCGGAGGGAAACGGCGATCAGAACAAAGATGTGTGAGCGCCGGCGACCCCATCTCGCGCTGATCCCGGGCGGCCGCGGTCAAAGGCGAGGCAGGACAAGGGCTTAAAACGCCGCGCGGCCGAATGACGATCGGGAGGTTCTAATGCAGCCTTTTCACATCTGCCGGGCTGCCCGGATTTCGTCATATCACTGTTACCCGGGCTGACTAGTCGGGGGATGAACTTCAACCCAAAGGAGGCTCCCGCCATGACCGAGACCAATACCAATCACCTGTCCTGGGACGAATGGGATGAGCTGCACAATCCGCCGCCGGCCGTGACCGATTTCGACCGTGTCGTTGAACGCGCGGTGTCGCGCCGTGGCTTCCTCGGCGGCATCCTCGCCATGGGTTCGGCTGCTGCCGCCATGGGTACGCTCGGCAATCTGATGAGCTCCACGTCCGCTCAGGCGCAGGAAGCGGCCTCGCGCTTTGCCTTCAAGCCGATCCCGATCGCGACCGACAACACGGTGCATGTTCCGGAAGGCTATAGCTGGAAGCCGCTTGCCAAGTGGGGCCAGCCGCTGTTTTCGAACGTTCCCGACATCGACCCGATGAAGGGTGTTTCGGTCGAAAATTCCGACAAGGTCTTCGGTGAAAACACCGACGGCATGGAGCTCTTCGTGATCGGCGACGCCCAGGTGATCGCGGTCAACCACGAATACGTCAACAACGAAACCAACCTACCGCACGCCCCGGAAGGCATGCCGCAGTCGCTCGATGATGTGAAGATCCTGCAGAACATGCAGGGCGTGACCGTCATGGAAGTCGCCGAGGGTGCAAACGGCTGGGAAATCGTCGTCGACAGCCCGTTCAACCGCCGCATTCACCACAACACGCCGATGAAGCTCTCCGGCCCGGCTGCCGGCTCCGACCTGGTCAAGACGGCTGCAGATCCCGCCGGTGTCGACTGTCTCGGGACCTTCAACAATTGCGGCGCCGGCAAGACGCCGTGGGGCACCTACCTGACCTGCGAAGAAAATTTCAACGGCTACTTCGGCACCACCACTGCCGACTTCCAGATGCCTGACGACTACAAGCGCTACGGCATCGTCGCCGAGACGCGCTACGGCTACGAGAAGTTCGATGAGCGCTTCGATGTCGCCAAGAACCCGAACGAGCCGCGCCGCGCCGGCTACGTCGTCGAGATCGATCCGTCGGACGCTTCGTCCACCCCGATCAAGCGCACCGCGCTTGGCCGCATCAAGCATGAAAACGCCGCCGTGGTCATCGCGCGTGATGGTCGCGTGGTCGTCTATATGGGCGACGACGAGCGCGGCGAGTTCCTCTACAAGTATGTCTCCAACAGCATCTACGTGCCGGGCGGGGACACCTCGAAGCTGCTCGACGAAGGCACGCTCTACGTTGCCAAGTTCTCCGACGAGGGAACCGGCGAATGGCTGGCGCTGACGCCCGAGACGACCGGCATGAAGCCCGATGAAATCGCCGTCTTCACCCGTCAGGCGGCGTCCAAGGTTGGCGCCACCACCATGGACCGTCCGGAATGGGTTGCCACCAACCCGGTCGCCATCGAAGCCTATTGTGCGCTCACCAACAATTCGAACCGCGCCGTCCTGAAGGATGGCAAGATGCGGACGAATGCCGGTGGCGACGTGCTGGAGCTCAACGCGGCCAACCCACGCGCGGGCAACGAATATGGCCAGATCGTCCGCTGGTATCCTGAAAATGACGATCATGCTGACGGCAAGTTCAAGTGGGACCTGTTCGTCATGGCCGGCAATCCGGCCGTGCACAAGGACGCCTATGCCGGCTCGTCGAACATCAACGAAGGCAACATGTTCAACTCGCCCGACGGCATGATGTTCGACTCCACCGGCCTGTTGTGGATCCAGACCGACGGCGAAGACACCAATGAAGGCGACTTCGCCGGCCAGGGCAACAACCAGATGCTGGCGGGCGACCCGGTTACGGGCCGGATCGAGCGCTTCCTGACCGCACCGAAGGGCGCTGAGGTCACCGGTCAGACCTGGTCTGCCGACAAGCGCACGCATTTCGTCGGCATCCAGCATCCTTCCGCGCCGTTCCCGGACGGCGAAGGCAAGCTGCCGCGTTCGACCATCGTTGCGATCAAGAAAGACGACAATTCTATGATCGGCTGATCGACGGGAGGCCGGGCGGCACACACCGCCCTGCCCTCTTCACCAACAGAAAAGGCCGCCGACCGGGATACCGGCGGCGGCCTTTGTCATTTCGGATGATGTCCGATCAGGCGGCGAGGCGCTGGGCGTTGCGCGGGATTTCGACATCGATCTCCAGGATCGACACGTCCTCGTCGCGGTCCATCTTGATCTGCACCTTGTCACGGTCGAATTCGACATGCTTGGCGATCACGGCAAGGATTTCCTCGCGCAGGACAGCTACCAGATCGCTTTCGAGCGACGCCCGTTCATGGGCGAGCAGGACCTGCAGTCGCTCGCGCGCCATCGGGGCGGAACGCTGCTTGCGGAACAGGGAGAAAATGCTCATGCGGCCCTCCGCGCGAAGATCTTGTCGA
>JAIXSF010000488.1 GCA_027484835.1 Rhizobiaceae bacterium
CTTCTAAAGCTTGTGGTGACCAAACTCGAAGCGGAAGTGGCACACAATCAGGAGAGCGCAACTGTTTGGGACGATGCAGTCGTTGAAGTACGGCAGCGAAACGAGGATTGGATAGCCTCCAACCTTGGCGAATGGATGCACAGCTATTTCCAGCACGATGCGGCACTCGTCCTCGATAACGCTGGCAACCCCATATATGAGTTTGTCGCTGAACCGTCAGCATCAGTTTCTGGTGCAAACATTGCCAAAATCGCGGCCCCCTTGGTCTATAAGCTACAGAAGAGACTTGCTGCGGGTGAGATATCGACCGGTACGACCGTTCTCTCGCTCGGTGAAAGCGACCTTCTCGACCTCAATGGCCGGGCAGCTATCTTCAGCTTAAAGCCCATCATTTCCGACAGCGGAGAGATAGAGCAGGAGTCTGGTTCGCAGAATCTCCATCTGGCGGTGCGCTATCTGGACGGAGTACTTCTTTCAGGATTGGCGCAGGACTATCAGTTTCAAGAGCTTTCCTTCGTTCGCAAACCGACAGGCGGTGCGGATAATTCCAGCGTCGCGTTGCGTTCTGCATCTGGGCACACGATTGGTTACTTTCAGTGGCAACCGTTTAGCCCGGGAGCCAGCGTGATACAGGCGGTCTCTCCTGTGATAGTGGTGGTGGGCCTTTCAGCCTTCCTCCTGATGAGCTTTCTCGGACATGCCATTTGGCGTCGCTCTACCAGTCTTGCCGAGAGCCAGCAGGAACTCAGGCACCTTGCAATGCACGATCCGCTGACGGGCCTTGCAAACCGAACGACCTTCCATCGCGCTCTTGTCCAGAGCCTTGGTACCGCCACTGCCGAGACGGACATCGCGGTAATGTTCGTGGATCTGGATCACTTCAAGGAGGTAAACGATAGCTTCGGACACCCGGTCGGAGACATGCTGATCAAGGAGGTTTCAAACCGTCTGAAGGAGGTCGCCCCGTCGGCGCTCGTGTCCCGGGTCGGGGGAGATGAGTTCACCTTGCTTGTTCCAGCGGAGGCTCTCCAGACTATCGATCGGCTTGCCGAGGAGATTATCGACAGACTACGTATGCCCTTCCAGATTGAGGGTAGCCTCATCACCGTTGGAGCGAGCATCGGAATCTCGCTGTCCTCGCAGGGTGTGGACGCCACAGAAATGACCAGACGCGCGGACATCGCGCTCTATCATGCGAAAGCGGCTGGCCGAAATACCTTCGCTGTCTTTGGAACTCATATGGAGGAAATCCTAAGGCGTCGACGCGTGCTGGAGAGCGATCTGGCGACAGCGCTTGAAACTAGGACGCAACTCGCGGTTCATTATCAACCGGTCTACTCAGCGTTAGACGGTCGTATGTCGTCAATGGAAGCTCTTTGCCGCTGGATGCATCCAACGTTTGGCGCGATATCGCCTGATGTTTTTGTGCCAATCGCCGAGGAATGCGGACTAATCCAAAAACTCGGGCTCTATGTTCTTGAAGAAGCCTGCAGTCTGCTAGCCGATGTGCCGGACTGCGATGTTGGAATCTCTGTCAACGCTTCGGCGATCGAACTGATGGCGCCCGGTTATGCGCTCCGTGTCCTGACAATGCTTTCGAAATTCAGCGTTAATTCATCACGCCTTGAGATCGAGATTACTGAGAGGGTCGCGACAGATACGGAAGGCAAGGCCGCGGCTGCGATCAGGTCATTGCGGGATGCAGGCGTCAAGTTCGCCATCGACGATTTCGGAATTGGGACGTCCTCGTTTGGACAGCTCCTCAATCTGAATGTCGATCGCATCAAGATAGACAAAATGTTCGTTGATCAGCTTCATGAAAATGGAGGTGCGCCGCTGGTCGAAGCCATCGTGCAGATGGCCCGGCACAAGGGATTGAAGACTACGGCAGAGGGCGTCGAAACTGCTGATCAACGCGTAACACTCACTTCACTTGGCTGTGACAACCTTCAGGGCTTCCAACTCTCCAAGCCTCTAAGCAGGTCAAATACGATTAGTTTGCTCTCCCAACAGGAGCAGACAAGGGTATCTGCAGTTTTGTGAGCGTGTTGTTTCTCGGAGGGGATTGCGGTCAAAGGCTGAAATCTGTGCTTCTGGCGTGGAAACAATCTGTTACTTTCCCGACACAAATTGCATCGCGTCCCTCTGCTACATCTGGAGGGCTGAGCGATGGACGGACTTGCGGAGAGAACACACTTGGATGCCTCAGCCGAAATCCTGATCGTTGACGATGACGGTCAGATCTTGATCCTTGTGGCAAAGTTCCTGAGGGCAAACGGCTTTCGCGTTCACACGGCGCGAAACGGAGTGGAGATGGCCGAGACGCTAAAGCGCTTGTCGGTCGATCTCATCGTGCTCGATCTTATGCTCCCGGGGAAGAACGGGCTGGAGATCTGTCGCGAACTGCGCCGCACTTCCTCCGTCCCGATCATCATGCTGACGGCCAAGGGGGACGAGACGGATCGTATTATCGGTCTTGAGGTCGGGGCAGACGACTATTTGCCCAAACCCTTTAATCCTCGCGAATTGC
>JAIXSF010000448.1 GCA_027484835.1 Rhizobiaceae bacterium
CCAGCCGGGATACCGGTCGCTGGGTCATTCCGAAGGGCTGGCACATGCCCGGGAAGCTGCCACATGCGATTGCCGAACAGGAAGCGTATGAAGAGGCTGGCATCAAGGGCAAGGCCTGCCGCGAACCCTTTGGCTACTATAGCTACATGAAGCGCATGCGGGGTGGGCATCAGGTGCTGACCCGCGTGCAGGTGCATGCACTGGAAGTCAAAAGCCTGCTCAAGGAGTTTCCTGAAAAAGGCAGCCGCAAGCTCGAATGGGTGAGCTGCCAGGAAGCAGCATCCCGAGTGGACGAACCGGAGCTCAAGGCACTGTTCCTTGCCTTCGGAAAGCAAACCCTTCCCGTCGCCGACAACCTCAAGATCAAGGCCAACGTCGCCTGAAACTTCTTGTCACGATACTGTCATATTGAACCCAAGAGACTTTGCCGCTAGGCCTTCGGGATCGAAGCGAAGTCCGCGGTGATTTGGTCGCCACCTTCGTTTCACATCATTCTGCCACCATGCCACGTATGAGGAACCGGAAGGGAGCCTCTTCCGGAAAGCATTTGCCATGGGCAAGACGACGCCAAAGCTCGTAAAGCCGACCCTCGACAAGGATCTGGAGAAGATCGCGCATGTCGAAGAAGCCTCGCAGCATGTCTCGCGAGGACTTGCCCCCTATGGTCTGGCGCTGATCTTTCTCATTCTGGCCGCGATCGTCGCCGCGGGCGCCGCCATGGACCGGCCCGGCACGACCATCGTCATGGCCGCCGCAGCGCTGGCTGCCTACATGGCGATGAACATCGGCGCCAACGACGTCACCAACAATGTCGGCCCGGCTGTCGGCGCTCGGGTCATCAGCATGGGCGCAGCCCTGGCGATGGCGGTGGTCTTCGAGATTGCCGGTGCGATGATCGCCGGCGATCAGGTGGTCGCGACCATATCGCAAGGGATCATCGATCCTTCGGTGACGCCGACGGCCAGCGCCTATGTCTGGGTGATGATGGCAGCCCTGCTCTCGGCCGGGCTCTGGGTGAATTTCGCCACCTGGGTCAACGCGCCGGTGTCGACCACCCATTCGATCGTCGGCGGCGTACTCGGCGCAGGCTTGGCGGCGGCCGGCATCGGAAGCCTCAACTGGGGCGTCGTTGCCGGGATCACCGGAAGCTGGGTGATCTCGCCGCTTCTCGGCGGCGCAATCGCCGCGCTGGTGCTTGCCTTCATCAAGGAATTCATCATCTACCGTGAAGACAAGATCGAAGCTGCGAAGCGCTGGGTTCCGGTCCTGATCGCGGTCATGACCGCAACCTTCATCACCTATCTCAGCCTCGAGGGTCTGAGCCAGATCATGACGATCGGACTGAAAACCGCCGTTGTGATCGGTCTTGCCTGTGGCCTGGTCGCCTGGGTTGTCGTCAAGCCGCTGATCCGCCATCAGGCGGCGGGGCTCGAAAATCGCAACCAGTCGCTGCGCAAACTCTTCCGTCTGCCGTTGATCTTCGCGGCAGCCCTTCTTTCCTTCGCCCATGGCGCCAACGACGTCGCCAATGCCATCGGCCCCCTCACAGGGATTGTCGAGGCCACGCGCGCCGGCGGCTTAGTGGAGGGCGGGCAGCCGCAGCTCTGGGTCGTGATGATCGGTGCAATCGGGATTTCCCTCGGCATCCTGCTGTTCGGCCCGCGTCTCATCCGTATCGTCGGCGAGGAGATCACCAAGCTCAACCCGATGCGGGCCTATTGCGTCTCGCTGTCGACAGCGACGACGGTAATCCTCGCTTCCGCACTCGGGCTTCCCGTCAGCTCGACCCATATCGCCGTGGGTGCCGTATTCGGTGTCGGCTTCTTCCGCGAATGGTACACCCGCAACTCGAAGCGCCGCGTCGAATACATGCGGGCCAAGGCGGAGCGCTGGGAGGTGGAACCGAAGCCCGAGCGCAACTCCGAAGAGGTTCGCCGGCGCTTCCTGGTGCGTCGCTCGCATTTCATGACGATCGTCGCGGCCTGGGTGATCACGGTTCCCGCCTCGGCCGGGCTTGCAGCCGCGCTCTATTGGGTTATGTCTCACCTCGTTCTTTGACCCCGGAGACGAGACTTCATGCGTGCCAACTACCGGATGCAGCGGCTCTACGTGACCGCCGACCTCATGCTTGACCAAGCCTTCGAGGCGACGGCGGAGCAGTTCAACTACCTCGCCAATGTGCTGCGCTTCGAGGAAGGCGCCGAACTGCTCGTATTCAACGGACGGGACGGCGAGTGGAAGGCTGTGGTGACCTTTCCGACACGCAAGAAGATCCTGATCACGCCAGTCGAGGAGACTCGCCCGCAGCCCGAGGATTGCGACCTGCATTTCCTGTTTGCCCCGCTCAAGGTCGGCCGCATGGACTATCTCGTCCAGAAGGCCGTGGAGATGGGCGCCGGCTTGCTGCAGCCCGTCATGACCCAGCATGTGCAGGGCAAGATCGGCAGCGTCGAGCGACTGCAGGCCAATGCCGTGGAGGCTGCCGAACAATGCGGTGTTCTGGCCATTCCACGGGTCGTCGAGCCAATCAAACTGCGCGACCTGCTGGAGCGCTGGCCCAGTGACCGCCGGATCATCTATTGCGACGAAGACAGCGCCACGCAAAATCCCCTGCCCGCCCTGTCGCGGATCGAGGAAAGGTCGCTTGCGCTTCTCGTCGGACCGGAGGGTGGCTTCTCGGAAGACGAGCGCGCGCTGCTGCGGTCTCTCCCCTTCGTGACGGCCATACCGCTCGGTCCACGCATCCTCCGGGCAGACACGGCTGCCGTTGCGGCGATGGCGGTCGTACAGGCAGCCATCGGCGACTGGCGCTAGGCGCTCGTGCTGCCGCCGCCCGTTCCAGTTTTTTGAGCCGTGCATTAGAGAATTTCACTTGCACGGCACATAAATCCGGTTCAATCAGCCACAGTGATGGGCCTCTATCGAGCCCACTCGGCGACGCCCACCAAGGTAGCTTACATGGCCCGTGATACGACCGATCAGACCCCTCTCGGCACCCTCGATGACATGGCAGCCTATATGGATGCCGGTTCCAAGCCGAAGGAGAAGTTCAGGATCGGCACCGAGCACGAGAAATTCGCTTTCTTCCGCGCCGACAACAGCCCCGTTCCCTATTTCGGTGAAGCGAGCATCTCCGCCCTTCTTAAGGGCATGCAGGCGAAACTCGGCTGGGAGCCGATCATCGACGGTGAAAACATTATCGGGCTCGGCGAACAATCCGGCATGGGCGCAATCTCGATCGAGCCGGGCGGCCAGTTCGAACTGTCCGGCGCACCCGTCGAGACGCTGCACGAGACCTGCAAGGAATCGAACCAGCATCTGGCCGTGCTGCGGGAAGTTGCTGAGCCCATGGGCATCCGCTTCCTCGGCATCGGCGGCAGCCCGAAATGGACGCTTGCCGAGACGCCGCGCATGCCGAAATCGCGCTACGACATCATGACCCGCTACATGCCGAAGGTCGGCAGCCAGGGTCTCGACATGATGTATCGCACCTGTACCATCCAGGTGAACCTCGACTTCTCGTCGGAAGCCGACATGCGCCAGAAGATGCGGGTGTCGATGAAGCTGCAGTCGCTGGCGACCGCGCTTTTCGCCTCCTCGCCATTCACCGAGGGCGAACCGAACGGGCTTCTCTCCTGGCGCGGGGATATCTGGCGCGACACCGACAATCGCCGTGCGGGCGTTCTGCCCTTCACCTTCTCGAAGGACTTTTCCTTCGGCGACTATGTTGCATGGGCGATCGATGCCCCGATGTATTTCATCACCCGCGACGGGCGCTATCACGATTGCACCCACATCACCTTCCGCCAGTTCATGGATGGTGCGCTGAAGGGCGAAATCGCTGAATGGGAGCCGCAGCAGGGCGACTGGACGAACCATCTGTCGACACTGTTCCCTGATGTACGGCTGAAGCGTTTCCTTGAAATGCGCGGCGCCGATGGTGGCCCCTGGCGGCGCATCTGTGCGCTGCCGGCCCTCTGGGTCGGTCTGCTCTATGACGACACGGCCCTTGCCGCCGCCGACGATCTGACCGCCGACTGGACCGTCGAAGATGTCATCACCATGCGTGATGCAGTGCCCGCGCAAGGGCTCAAAGCGTCGGTTGCCGGTCGTCCGCTGATGGAGGTCGCGCGCGAAGTGGTCGAGCTTTCCCGCAAGGGTCTCAAGGCCCGGGCGCGCCTGAACGGCGACGGCCAGGACGAGAGCGTTTTCCTCAACACGCTGGACGAGGTTCTGGCCAAGCGGACGACGCTGGCCGACGACATGCTGGCGCTTTATCACGGCCGCTGGAACGGCTCGGTCGAGCCGGTCTTCGAGGAATACCAGTACTGAGCCTGCGGTTCGAAACCGTCCCCACGCATTTCAGCCGCTCGGCAAAAAGCGGTTTGCCTGAAGACCTTTCCAGATATAGTGCGGAATCATCTGCACGCATCCGGGGAGAAATGCCATGCTGCCACTGTTCGACATGATGCTGCAGGCGCAAAACGGCATGGCGATGGACGCCATGGCCAAGCAATACGGCCTGGCACAGGAACAGGCGGCCAAAGCGGTCGCGGCGCTGATGCCGGCCTTTGCCTCCGGCTTCAAGCGCAACGCCACCAATCCTTATGATTTTTCCGCGCTCGTTCAGGCGATGACCTCGGGCAACTACGCCAAGTATTTCGAGGACATGAGCTCGGCATTCACACCGCAGGGCATTGCCGACGGCAATCAGGTGCTGCAACAGCTTTTCGGTTCCAAGGAAGTTTCGCGCGCTATTGCAGCCCAGGCAGCCCAGCTCTCCGGTATCGGACAGGACATTCTCAAGCAGATGATGCCGGCCATGGCCGACACCCTGATGGGCGGGCTTTGCAAGCAGACCACGGGACAGTTCCCGGGCGCCAACGCCTTTGCCGCCTCGCCTATGGCCGCGATGATGCAGCAGTGGCTCGAAAGCACGGGCATGCAGCCGAAGCCTCAGCCGGCGGCGCTGAACGCGACGATGTTCGACAATCCGTTCACCCGTGCCTTCCAGGAGATGATGGGCGGCGCCCAGAAGAAGCCGGAACCGCAGGCGGCGGCCAATCCCTTCCTCGACAATCCCTTCACCAAGGCCTTCCAGGACATGGCGTCTGCCTACACGGCGCAGATGACGGGCCAACCGGCCGAAGCGCCGAAGCCGGCTCCCGAACCGGCGGCCAAGGCACCGGAGAAGGAAGCGCAGGAAAGCTTTGCCGCCATGGTCAACACCATGTTCGACAGCGGGCTGGAAGTGCAGAAAAGCTACCAGAAGAGCATGGAGCAGATCTTCGACACCTATCTGTCGGCGTCCCGCAAGGGTGCTGCGGAAACCGCTGATCCGACGCCCGACGGCAAGGGCTGAAATCCGGGACTGAAGCAAACGAAAACGGCGCGGTTCACCGCGCCGTTTCTGCATTTGGAGATCACCCGAGCGTGACGCTCAGAACTCTTCCCATTCGCCGTCAGGCTTGCCGTCTTTCGCCTGGTTGAGCTTGGCACCGAGACCGATCGAAATCTTGTCCATCAACGAGCGAGCCGGTGAGGCTACCGCACGATTGCCGGCTTCAGCCGGGGCAACCTTGGGCTTGAGGAAGGAACGGGCCGCAGGCTTTGCTCCGCCGGTGACAGGTTGGGTCGGTGCAGGCTGAACCGGACGGCTGAAGCTCGTCTCACGCTGGTCGGCAAAGCGGTTATGGATCGTCGAGGCGTTCGCTTCGAGCGTGAACTGACCCACGAGACCGGAGAGCATTTCGGCATCCCGCGTCAGACCGGCCATGTCGGCATTCGTCTGTTCGGCAGCGCGGGCGTTCTGCTGCGTAACATTCTCCATGCGGGCGACCGCGTCGTTGATCTCGTTGAGGCTTGCCGACTGCTGCTTGGCGGCCGAAGCGATGGAATGGATATGATCGCCGATCTGGACGACCTGGCCGGCAATCGAAGACAGGACAGTGCCGGTTTCACGCACCAGACCGACACCGCTTGCGACTTCTGCACCCGACTTGGTGATCAGTGCCTTGATGTCCTTGGCGGCGGTTGCCGAGCGCTGGGCAAGTTCACGGACTTCCTGGGCGACGACGGCAAAACCCTTGCCGGCCTCGCCTGCACGGGCAGCTTCGACGCCGGCATTGAGGGCCAGCAGGTTCGTCTGGAAGGCAATTTCGTCGATGACGTTGATGATCTTGGAGATTTCGCTCGAGGCAATTTCGATCCGCTGCATAGCATACACGGCGCCGCCGACGATTTCGCCGGAGCGATCGGAATTGGCGCGGGCTTCGCGGGCCAGGCGGGACGCGTTTTCAGCGCGTTCGGAAGAGTGCCGGATCGCCTCCATGATCTGGCGGATCGCCGTCGAGGTTTCAACGAGGGCCGCCGCCTGCTGTTCTGTACGCAGGCTCAGGTCTGCCGTGGAGGAGCTGACAGTCCCGCTCTTGCGGTTGATGTCGGCGACATTGCCGTGAACGGCAGAGACCGTGCCCGACAGGCGTTCCAGCGACGCGTTGAAATCGAGGCGGAGCCGGTCGAGGTTGCCGGCGAGCGGCTGACGGATCGTTCCTGTGAGATCGCCATTGGCGAGACGTTGCAACCCGGCCCCCAGCACCTCGATAGCTTCTGTGAGTTCGGCCTGGGCTGCGGCACGCTCCGCTTCACGCTGGAGGCGTTCGCTTTCCGTGGCCGTGCGGCGGCTGTGATTTTCGGCTTCGAGTTCGCGCTTGTCGATCTCAGCCTGGCGGAACACGGCGACCGAGCGGGCCATGTCGCCGATTTCGTCCGACCGTTTGATCGCCTTCAGATCGATGTCGGTGTTGCCATCTGCGAGCTGCCCCATCGAGGTGACCAGATCAGAGATCGGGCGGGTGAGGCTGCGCGAGAAGACAAAACCGACGAGCGAGCCGATGAGCACCAGGATGGCGCCGATACCGACCGATTTCAGGCCAGCGGACACCAGCTGCGAAGTGACTTCTTCCTGACCGATCAGGGCGACGACTGACCAGCGGACATCACCGAAATCGAGCGGGACTGCCGCTGCGTGGCTGGAAATGCCGCGATAGCCCTCGATATCTCCATTCGCGTCCTGACCACCCATCACGGATCCCAGGAGTGGGGAATTGATGCTGACCTTGAGGCTGTCGAGGTCCGGAGTACGGGCGCTGTCGGAGACCAGCAGTCCGGCCTTGTCGATCAGCAGCGTTTCACCTGTTTCACCGAGGCCGCGGGTGTTGGCAAAGATGCTGTTCAGCTGATCGTTCGGCAGCTGATAGGCGAGAACCCCGAGCTTGCGCTCGTTCATGATGATCGGCACCGCGACAAAGGCCGCCGGTGCGCCATTGGAGGGCGCATAAGCCTCGAAATCGGAATTGGCGAAGGTTTCCGGATCGTCGCTTGCAATTGCCTTCTTGAAGACCTGCGCAAGACCGGTGTCCTTGTAGGGGCCGGACACCAGATTGGTGCCGAAATCGCGCTCCTTCATGACCGTGTAGACGACGTTGCCTTCGGCATCGATCAGGAAGATGTCGTAGTAGCCCTGCGCCTTCAGGTGCTTCAGGAATGTCGCGTGACCCTGGCGGTGTGCGCGGTCGTAGCTATCCTTCTTGGCGCTGTCGAGGTTGTACTTCTCACCAACCGGATTGGGATTTTCATCGATGTAACGCTTGTGCAGTTCCGCAGCCGGATCGTCGCCGAGCTTCGCCCAGGCGCCGGTAATGCCGAACAGGGACTGCTGCGTCATCATATCGGCCGCAGTGCCGCGGGCGTCGAGCCTGATGGCCTCGAGGAAACGGCGGGCTTCATTGCGTCGACCGTCGGCGGTTGCCTCCAACTTTTGATAGACCTGCTCGTCGAGAATCCTGTTCTGCTGGACCAGACCGATCGCCACGGAGGCGCTCAGAATTACAAGCGCGAACAATGTGGCGGCCAGAGGAAGTTTGGTCGAAATACGCATGAAGGAATCTCCACGATGAGGTGCACGTCGGGCGTCCTAATGGCTGACACACGCCCGTTAGCAACAGGTTACTTCCCGTCACTTTTCCCATCGCATTCCACAACAATGATCGTTATTTTAGCGTTTACAAAAAAAGCCCGGCCCGAAATACTCGGAACCGGGCAAGATGCAGGGCTATTGGCTGTCACCCTGCGGGGATGGGAGGCTCGTTCAGTCGCTTTTGTGGCCGCGAAGGGACCGTTCGGCGCGGCGGCGCGCCAGACGCGTCAGCTGCTGCGAAGGATCGTCAACCAGGCCATGACGGCGAAGCACATCCTGAACGTCGCCCCGGCTGAGGCCGAGATCGTTCAAGAGGCGCTCGTCGAGATCAGCAAGGCTGTTCGCGGCAAGACGATTGCGCAATGCGACGTGAAGGGATCCGAACCAGGTGACCAGACGGGCGAGACGCGCGGCAAGCGTCTGGCTCGGCCGGTCTGCGGCCAGTTCGATGTCAAAGTCGAGGATCCGATCGTTCGTGCGCATGGCGTTTTCCTTTCAGCGGGCACGAGAAGACGAACCCATCTGCAGGTGCAGACAGGTGACGAGGTTGGGGTGGATGATTGGCCGGAAACCGGTCGGTGAGGATTACGACCGTGAAGATGCCGAAAGCATATTGATCAGTCCAACGAATGTTTCTAATGGTAATCATCAACACTTCTGATGGACTATTCCCATGTCGGCTCCACTCGATATCGATCAGCTCCAAACCTTCATCGCCATCGTCGATACCGGCAGCTTCACCAAGGCTGCGGGTCGTGTGTTCAAGACGCAGTCAGCCGTTTCCATGCAGATGCGCCGGCTTGAAGAGCGCGTCGGCAAGCAGCTTTTCATCAAGGACGGCCGTGGCAACCGGCTGACGGCGGACGGCGACAAACTCCTCAACTATGCGCGCCGCATCATCCGGCTGAATTCCGAGGCAATCGCCGCCTTCGACGACAATCGGCTCGAGGGCACGCTCCGGATCGGCACGCCGGACGATTACGCCGACCGCTACATGCCCGAAATCATCGGCCGCTTTGCCAAGACCCATCCGAACGTGGAACTCTACATCGTCTGCGAACCGTCGATGGATCTTGCCGACAAGATGGCCAAGGGCGAGCTGGATATTGCGCTCGTCACCCACAATCCGCTGCTGCGGCAATCGGATGTCGTGCGGACGGAGCCTCTCTGCTGGGTGGGGTCTGCCAACCATCCCCTGAAGGACGACGCGCCCGTGCCGCTTGCCGTCGGACGCCGCGACTGCCAATGGCGGCAGCTGGCCTGCTCGGCGCTCGATGCGGATGGACGCGACTACCAGATCCTGTTTACGAGCTGGTCCTCGACCGTTGTCGCCGCTGCGGTTCTTGCCGGCATGGCCGTATCGATCCTGCCGGAATCGGCGCTTCGCACCGGCATGAAGGTGCTGACGGCGAATGATGGCTTCCCGCCGCTCCCTCCGGTCCAGATCGGCCTGATGAAGCGTCCGGGGCTTTCGACCTCGCTGGTCAATGCGATCACCGACCATATCACCGCCTGCCTCGACAACATCACGCCGGCACAAGTGGAAGACGATATGGACGGGGAGCCGAAGACCTATTCGCGCTACTATCCGAGACTTCGCGCCGGGAACATGATCCCCGGCTGGTGACGGTCGATTGGCCTGTGATCAGTAGGCGAAGATAGAGACGCGGATGATCCGGCGCCATTGTTCGAGATGGGCGCGCGCCAGCACCTCGTCCTGCTCCGTCGAGTAGCGGATGACTTCACCGGTCGCCAGGATGATCAGCTTCAGGTTGATCCGGAAGCGATCAAAATCGGCCTCCGGGATCAGATGGGTCATGTCGCGATAGAAGATGGCGATGATCTGCTCGTGATAATCGGCAGAAATCTGGCGGAGGTCCCGGTCGGTGACGATCGCCTTCCACAGGGCCTGGTAAATCTGCTCCTGCCTGAACATGGCATAGAGGTCGAACAGGCTGTCGGCGGCCCGTTGGGCTGCTTCCTCACGGGTCTGAACGCCCTTGAACACCTGGTGTATGAAGCCTTCCAGGCGGATGGTGAAGCGGTCGTGCAGCGCCTTGATGACTGCGACCTTCTGCGGGAAGAACTGGTAGAGCGATCCGATCGAGATGCCCGCGCGGGCGGCGATCTCGCTCATGGTCGTCTCGTTGATGCCCTTGGCGACGAACAGTTCGACCGCAGCCTCCAGGATCGCCTCCAGTCGCTGGATGCTTCGTTCCTGTTGCGGCTTCTTGCGCAGCTCAAGCCGCCCCTCGACCACCTGATCGCTCATTGCACTCTCCGATCGAAACAGCCCTCATGGCTGTCTGACATTTGGAACCCGAATAGGTCAGCGGTCTGGCAAAAGCGTTAACGGCGCCGCATCGGCCCATTATTGTCCCGTTCCATCCAAAAAAGGTCGCTTTGTCGCGTCACCCGCCCACGCGCAGATGACGCTCGCGCGCCAGATCGAAGATCTGGATGCCGTCTTTGGGTCGACCGCGATTGCGCCATTTCGGGTGTTTCAGCGTGTAGGACGCATCGTCATAACCTGCCTTCCAATGCTCCTCGATGGAGCGACGGGAGAATTCCGCATCCATGGCATGGGTCGCATGCGAGGCACGCCGGTGAATGAGGTGGACGATGGTGACGTCATATTCGTGGCCGATGGACCGCAGGATCTGCGCATCCTCGTCGTCGCGGAACTCCGGCGGCAATTTTTCAAGGAGCCGCTTGGCGGCGCGGCGAACGATCTGGCGCCGTGCAAAATCATCGGTGTTCATACGGGTTCGGCTGGAATAGCGGATCTCCTTGATGCGGCTTTCCACCTCGAACTGATCGCGGGGCATGTCGCCTCGGGCGTTGAAGAGATCCACCTGGAAGATTTCCAGATCTCGAGAGGCGTCGTTGACGTTCAGCACATGCTGCAGCGGCGTGTTCGACACGAGACCGCCGTCCCAGTAGTGGCGGCCGTCGATCTCGATCGGCGGGAAACCGGGCGGCAAGGCGCCGGAGGCTGCTACGTGCCGTGCATCCAGCCGTGTCTTGCGATTGTCGAAATAGGCGAAGTTGCCCGAGCGGATTTCCACGGCGCCGAGGCTTAGACGCGTCTGACAATCGTTGAGGAGATCGAAGTCGACCAGCCTTTCCAGCGTCCGTATCAGCGGCTCGGTGTCATAGACGCTGAGGCGCAGATCCGGGTTTGTCAGCATCTGGTAGGGCGTGGGCAGACGCGGAGAGAAGAAGCCGGGCACGCCGAAGGCGGTTGCCGCAAGGGCGGCGACATCGTTCTGCATCCGCCGCAGCGTGTTGTCCTGTGCGGTCCAGCCGAAGTCCAGGCCGGAAGACATGGTGTGCCAGAAATCGCGCAGATTGGAGATCCGCCGATCGCACGGGCTTCCGGCAATGATGGCCGCATTGATGGCACCGATCGAGATGCCCGCGAGCCAGTCCGGCTCCACATCGTTTTCATGCAGGGCCTCATAGGCCCCCGCCTGATAGGCGCCCAGTGCGCCGCCGCCCTGAAAGACAAAGATCCGATCTGTTGCCGTATTCGTGCCCGCGTCCGCGCTGAAATCTGCCATGTGCACTGCCCAGTCATTGCTGCAGTGCAATAGATAGGCTGTAAGACATCATCCTGCCAGTGGCCGCTGCTTCACCGGCTGTTCACTTTTCCATCGTTTCCTGATGGGTAACCCCAAAAGTAATTCGAGGCGCAGCCTCATTTCAGGATTATGCAAGGGCAGACCATTTTCTGAAGGAAAGTCGATGAAGCGTCCCCTCGCCCCCTTCGCCGCCGCGCTCTGTGCGGTCCTCTTGCTCTCAAGCCCGGTCAGGTCCGACGAAGCCTCGGTCGACCAGCAGATCGAAAACCTGCTTGGCCCGGCCACCGACTATAAAGAGCTGTTCTACGCCTTCAAGGTTGCCCTTGAAGAGGGCAAGTCGGACATCGTGGTCAGCCTCGTCAACTATCCGATCACGGTCCGGATCGACGGCAACGAAGAAACTTATGCCTCCGAGGAAGAGCTGCTTGCAGGCTATGACGATGTCTTCACCGATGCCATCCTGCAAGCCGTCGCAAACCAGGAATACGGTGATCTGTTCGTCAATTCCGAAGGCGTCATGATCGGCAATGGACAGGTCTGGATTTCGGGGATCTGCGACGACAGTGCCTGCACCACGGCGCTGCCTCGAATCATGACCATCCAGTCCGGCGAGTGACGGCAACCCGACCCAATCGGATTGGCAAAAGGCAGCATCCAGGATGCTGCCTTTCCCGGGTGCATCTTGTCAGGCGGCGAGATCGAGCACGATACGGCCGTCGATCTTGCCCTCCTTCATGCGGTCAAAGATCGCGTTGATGTTTTCCAGTCTGTCCCAGCTGAAATGCGAGGCGACCTTGCCTTCACCGGCAAACTGCAGGCTTTCTTCCAGATCCTGGCGCGTGCCGACGATCGAGCCACGCACCGTGATGCGCTTCAGGACCGTCTCGAAGACCGGGAGGGAAATGAAGCCCGGCGGCAGCCCGACGAGCGACATGGTGCCCTTGGAGCGCAGGAAGCCGTAGGCCTGCTCCATGGCCTTGGGCGAAACGGCCGTGACCAGCGCGCCATGCACCCCACCGGTTGCCTTCTGCACCTGTTCGATGGCATCGGCTGCCGTACCGTTGACCACCAGATCGGCGCCAAGCTGGGTGGCGAGCTTCAGCTTGTCCTCGAAGATGTCGGCGGCCACCACATGCATGCCCATGGCTTTGGCGAACTGCACGGCCATGTGGCCAAGGCCGCCGATGCCTGAGATCACGACCCATTCGCCGGGCTTCACCTCGGTTTCCTTCAGCCCCTTGTAGACGGTGACACCGGCGCAGAGCACCGGTGCTGCCGGACCGAAGGCCAGATTATCCGGCAGGCGACCGACATAGTCCGGGTCTGCGAGACCATATTGGGCGAAGGTGCCGTTGACCGAGTAGCCGGTGTTCTGCTGGCTGCCACAAAGCGT
This sequence comes from Rhizobiaceae bacterium, assembly GCA_027484835.1. GTDB lineage: Bacteria > Pseudomonadota > Alphaproteobacteria > Rhizobiales > Rhizobiaceae > Allorhizobium. The sequence continues at coordinate 12,956 of JAIXSF010000448.1, forward strand.
TTCCCAGCCGGTGCGGCAGGGCGAGCAGCACCCGCAGGCCGTGTGCAGCCATGGCACGCCGACACGGTCACCTTCCTTGATGCGGGCGACGCCTGAGCCGAGCTTGGCAACGTAACCGACACCCTCATGGCCGGGAATGAAGGGCGGCTTGGGCTTGACCGGCCAATCGCCATTGGCGGCATGCAGGTCGGTATGGCAGACGCCCGTTGCCTCGTACTTGACCAGGATCTGGCCTGGGCCGGGATCCGGGATGGGCATTTCCTCGATCACCAGCGGCTTACCGAATTCACGGACCACCGCAGCCTTCATCATCGATGCCATGTCACTCTCCCTCGTTTGATTGCGCGCACCGCGTGTGTCCGCGGGTCGAGGGAAAGCTAGGCGCGGAAGGCGTACCCCGGGTTGATCGGTGTCAAAGACCTGGAGATTTCATGGAAGTGTCATGAAAAAGGGGAGCTGCGAGCTCCCCTTCGATGGATCAGGCGAGGTTCTTCTTGAGAAACTCGACCGTGCGCGACCAGGCGAGATCCGCGGCAGCCTTATCATAGCGGGCGGCGGAGGTGTCGTTGTTGAAGGCGTGGTTCACGCCCTCATACATGTGCAGCTCGTAGGTCTTGCCGTTGGCATCCAGAGCCGCCTTGTAGGCGTCGATGCCGGCGTTGATGCGCTCGTCGAGGCTAGCATAGTGGAGCATCAACGGGGCCTTGATCGAGGGCACCTCCTCGGCCGGGACCTGGGAACCATAATAGGCCACGCCTGCGCCGAGCTCCGGCGAGGCCGCCGCCATACGGTTCACCATGCCGCCGCCCCAGCAGAAGCCGATCGCGCCGACCTTGCCATTGGTCTTCTCATGACCGGCGAGGAAGGCCCGGGTCGCTTCGCCGTTGGCGACTGCGGCCACGAGGTCGAGAGACTGGAACATGGCGCGCGCTTCGTCCTCATTGGCCGGCGTGCCGCCATTGGGGGAGAGGAAGTCGGGCGCAAGCGCTACGAAGCCGTCGAGCGCCATGCGGCGGGCGACGTCGCGGATATGCGGATTGAGGCCGCGGTTCTCGTGGATGACGATAACGGCTGGCAGCTTGGCAGCGGCGTCCTTCGGGATCGCAAGATATCCCTTCATCTCACCCGCGGCACCCGGATAGGTGACGTCCTGGGCATCGAGACGGGCGTCGTTCTCCTCGATGATCGTTGCGTTTGCCTGGTTGGCGGCCAGCATGGGCATGATCGCGGCGGCCGCCGCACCGGAGCCTGCCAGCGTCGTCAGCTTCTGCATGAAGCCTCGGCGGTCGAGGGTCAGATGGGTGTATTGGTCATAGGCTTCGATCATAGCCTGGGTGATTTCGGGCTTCGACATGACACTCTCCTTACGGGGGCGGATAGGATGCCACCGCAAGATAGGCCTCACCGAAGCTTCGCCCAGACACGTTGCCGTGAAGCCGTCAGCTGGTCGCCATCCAGATGCCGAGCCACAGCCACATCAGAAAGAGAGAGGCGAAGCCGACCATGAACGACAGGCGTCGCAGCGGCAGGTTGCCGGTCAGCTGCATGGCCACCTGAGCGTAACGCGCCACGACGAAAATCCAGGCGAGGACGACGGCGACGATGTTATCGGCCTCGGTGATGAAGAGAAGCACGCAGGCGGCGTAGAAAAGGACCGGCAGTTCGAACTGGTTGGCGATCGCCCGGTTGACCACACGGCTTTCTTCGGGCTCCGCGAGATTTTCCCGAAAGGCGATACGCTCGACCTTGCCAGATCGCACGACAGCGGCACGGCGGACAACCAGCAGAGCGTAAAGGCAGAAGACGAGAAGGGCATGGGCCAAAAGCGGCCAGAACATTTCAAAACCGGTCATTCGAAAATCTATTCCTCAAAAAGGCTAGAAGCCTGACAGGCTTCACCCATCGCTTGCGGGCTTCGGGCCGAAGGCTAGCCTCAGAACGAGGATGCCTGCAATGAAAAGAGCGGCAAACTTTACGCGTGTCAGCCAGGAAAGCGCCTCGGCCAGCAGACTTGCACTCCCAGGGGCCGGTGAAGAGGGCGGGAAAAGCAGGAGACTGACGACATTCTCGGCATAGTCAACGACGCTGTATGCGATCGGCAGGGCGAGAAGGATGGGAAGCAGACGTTCTGCGGGGCGACCATAGAGACCAGCGCCTGGGGCAAGCCCGCGCATCAGCAGGACAATGAACAAACCGAGGCTTGCCGGCAGCACGAGATCGGGGCCGAAATGCATGGCGCGCAGCAGTTCGGCCGCCTCAGTCCGTCCCTCCAGTAAACTGAGGAGAGACAGCATCGACTGTCCCGTGGTCTCGATGTCGAGATCCGGCATGGGCCGTCCGCCGGTCAGGTCGGCGAAAGGCGTGGCGAAGCCGAGATTCATCCAGACGAGCAGCCCGACCGAGAGGATGCCGCTCCCCCACAGGAGCGGCGCCTGACGCGGGCCGGGCAATCGGCCCAGGATCATGCAGCGCCCGGATAGTTCGGGCTTTCGCGGGTGATGGTGACGCCGTGCGGATGGCTTTCACGCAGGCCTGCGCCAGAAATGCGGACGAAGGTCGCCTTTTCCTGGAAGTCCTTGATGTCCTTGCCGCCGACGTAACCCATGGCGGCCTTGAGGCCACCGGCGAGCTGGTGCAGCACGGCCGAGACCGGGCCCTTGTAAGGAACCTGGCCTTCGATGCCCTCTGGTACGAGCTTCAGCGTGTCGCGCACTTCCGCCTGGAAGTAGCGATCGGCCGAGCCGCGGGCCATTGCACCGACGGAGCCCATGCCACGGTAGGCCTTGAACGACCGACCCTGGTACAAGTAGACCTCACCCGGGCTTTCGTCCGTGCCGGCGAGCAGCGAGCCGACCATAACGGCCGAGGCGCCAGCCGCGATTGCCTTGGCGACATCGCCGGAGAACTTGAGACCGCCATCGGCGATCACGGGGATGTCGAACTTGTTGGCTTCCTCGACGGCGGCCATGACGGCTGCGAGCTGGGGCACGCCAACGCCGGCGACGACCCGGGTCGTGCAGATCGAGCCCGGACCGATGCCGACCTTGATGCAGTCTGCGCCTGCATCGATAAGCGCCTTGGTCCCCTCGCCCGTTGCCACATTGCCGGCGATGATGCGGATGGCGTTGGACATCTTCTTCACATGGGCGACGGCATCCAGCACCTTCTGGCTGTGGCCATGGGCGGTGTCGACGACGATGATGTCACAACCGGCGTCGATCAGACGCTCGGCGCGTTCCACGCCGTCGTCACCCGTCGAGATGGCAGCCGCAACACGCAGACGGCCCTGGGCATCCTTGGCGGCGTGCGGATTGAGCTGCGACTTTTCGATGTCCTTGACGGTGATCAGACCTACGCAGCGTCCTTCGTTATCGACCACCAGCAGTTTTTCGATGCGATGCGAATGCAGGAGGCGCTTGGCTTCCTGCTGATCGACACCGTCCTTCACCGTGACCAGGTTTTCGCGGGTCATCAGTTCGTAGATCTTCTGGTTCGGATCAGACGCGAATCGGACGTCGCGGTTGGTCAGGATGCCGACAAGCCGACCAGGGCGGCTTGCGCCTTCGACGACCGGAATGCCGGAAATGCCATGCGCGCCCATCAGCGCCTTGGCTTCCGCGAGCGTTGCTTCCGGGCCGATGGTCACGGGATTGACGACCATGCCGCTTTCGAACTTCTTCACCTGGCGGACTTCTTCAGCCTGCTCGGACGGGGTGAGATTGCGGTGGATGACGCCAATGCCGCCGGCCTGGGCCATGGCGATCGCAAGCCGGCTTTCGGTGACGGTGTCCATGGCAGAAGACAGGATTGGCAGCGAAAGATCGATATCGCGGGCAATCCGCGTTGCGATGTTGGTCTGCCCCGGCATCACTTCGGAGTGCCCCGGCTGCAGGAGGACGTCGTCAAAGGTGAGCGCTTCTGCGCCAGTTGCCGACATTACGATGCGTGCCATTGCCAATTCCTTCGTTTGAATAGGCAGAATCCGCCCGGAAAACGGGAAATCCCGTTCGGTCGCTTCTGCAAGAAATGCTTGGAAGTTGGCGAGGGCTGGTAACACGTTCATGACAGGAAGGGAATAGCAAAACGCGGAGAGCCGATGGCTTTGCTCCCCCTTGTTCGCTGTCGACCGGAAAAGGCAAAATCATTCGAATTTTAGGCACAGCTGATACGATCTCTGAATTCCTCCTGTGTATAACCACTCCTGCTCTCGGGGCTGGGGGCAGAACAAAAACAAGAAACCAGGGGATTGACCATGACTGCATTGAAAAAGCGCGCGCAGGCCCTCGAAAACCAGTTCGCCCACCAGGCGGAGGTCGAGTTCAAGGCCAAGGTTCGCGGAAGCAAGATGATTGGCCGCTGGGCCGCCTATACGATGGGGCTCGACGACGTCGAAGCCTATGCGCGGACCGTTGCGGTGAAGCAGGTGGTCGAGCCGCATCGCCTTCTGGAGCAGCTGCGCCAGGACTTCTCGAAAGCCGGCGTCGAGGTCAGCCAGGCCGATATCGACAGCCGCATGCATGACTTCATCGAGCAGGCCACCGAAGAAATCTACGCCGGCCGCTAGGGTCTGCGAAGGGGCCGCGCACCAAGCACGGCCCCAACAGCATCAGATGTCGAACTGGTAAGCCTTCGGCACGAAGCGATAGCCCTGATCGACCTTCTCGACGAAGCCGACCGACGGGAACGGCATGTGGTAACCGAGGAAGGCAAGCTTGTCCGTCGCCAGCATGTCGAACACCTTGGCTCGGGTCGCCGCGGCCGCGGCCTTGTCCATGTCGAAACGCACTTCCCAATCCGGACGCTGCAGCGACAGTACGAAGTGGTTGGCCGTGTCAGCGGTCAGGACCAGCTGGCGGCCCTCCGATTCGATCCGGTAAATCATGTGGCCCGGTGAGTGGCCGAACGCTGCCATGCCCGTGATCCCGGACACGACTTCTCCACCGTCGCCGATGAAGGTGGTCTTTTCGGCCATCGGCTTCATGTTGGCGAGGACGCCCTTCTGGCCGTTCTCGGCCGGGGTGCCGACACGCGCCGGATCGACCCAGAAATCATACTCTGCCTGGCCGGTGACATAACGGGCATTCGGGAAGGTCGGCTGGCCGCCTTCCATCAGACCGCCGATGTGGTCGCCATGCATGTGGGTGATGACGACGGCAGTCACGTCTTCGCGCTTGTAACCGGCAGCCGCCAGGCCTTCGACGAGACGGCCGAGACCGTTTGCCCGCCCGCCTTCACCGAGACCGGTGTCGAAGAGGATCACGTCGGAACCGGTGTTGACGAGCACCGGCGAGAAGCTGTTGACGAACTTGTCCGCCGGCAGGAAGTTCGCTTCCAGAAGCGCTCCGACCGTTTCCGGCGTCTGATTGGTGCCGAACGTCTCCTGCGGGTTCTCGGAGGCCCGGGCGCCATCCTTGACCACGACGACCTCGAACTTGCCGACGTTGAAACGGTGGGTGTCGGGCGGCATGGTCGCGGCGTCGCTCATCGGGGTCTCTGCAGTCGCCTGCTGCGCAACGGCAGCACGGGTCATGATCATCGGTGCGGCAAGTGCTACACCGGCGCTCCCGAGCAGCATACGTCTTTGCATCGAAATCATCGAAATCTCCTCAATCAAACACCTCGCCCCTGCGCGGGCTGACCTCGACATAGGGGAAAGGCAGTCGGCGGGTAGCGCTCTCACACCATCGTGATGCCAAGTCAGGCCGAAGCCGGGAACAGGACCCGACAATCGACGCTTTCCGGCCGCAACGTCCACGGTTTCAACCGCTGCGCGATTGCGCTAAGAGAACCCGTCTCAACCGCGTTTGCGGTCCTGCCCGGAATGCCGATGAACCGCGTTACTCCCCTTATCCTTGCTGTCGCGCTGTTCATGGAGCAGATGGATTCGACCGTCATTGCCACTGCGTTGCCGACCATTGCCACCGATCTCGGGGTGGGGCCGATCACCCTCAAGCTCGCACTCACCTCCTACATGGTGGCACTCGCAATCTTCATTCCCATCAGTGGCTGGATGGCCGATCGCTACGGGGCAAAGCGCGTGTTTCGAGCCGCCATCATGGTGTTCATGCTGGGCTCCGTGTTCTGCGCCATCTCCGATTCGCTCCTCACCTTCGTCGCTTCCCGCTTCCTGCAGGGGATGGGCGGGGCAATGATGACGCCGGTCGGGCGCCTCGTGCTCTTGCGAACGACGAAGAAGAGCGAACTGGTTTCCGCCATGGCGCTGCTCACCATCCCTGCCCTTCTCGGGCCGATTACCGGACCGCCCGTCGGCGGGTTCATCACGACTTTCTTCAGCTGGCACTGGATTTTTCTGATCAACATCCCGATCGGGCTCCTCGGCCTCTGGCTTTCCAGCATCTACCTGCCGGAAATCGAACCGATCGAGACTTCGCCGATCGACTGGAAGGGGTTCGTTCTCAGCTCGGCGGCCGCGTCCGGTCTGGTCTTCGGGCTCTCCGTCATGAGCCTTCCGGCGCTACCCGTGTGGGTGGGGGCTGCAGCGACTGTGGTCGGTGTTCTGTCGTTGATCCTTTATGTTTTGCACGCGAGGCGAAATCCGGCACCGCTGCTCGATCTGACACTCTTTGCCAACAGGAGTTTTCGCGCCTCGATCATCGGCGGCACGCTCTTTCGCATCGCCGCCGGCGCAACACCTTTTCTCCTGCCGCTGATGCTGCAGCTCGGCTTCGGGATGACCGCCTTCGAATCCGGAATGACGACCTTCATTGCGGCCATCGGTGCGATTTCGACCAAGTTCATTGCCAGACGTGCCTTTGCCGCAGCCGGTTTTCGCAACGTGCTGATCCTTGCCGGGATCTTCGGCGCAATCACGACGGCCGCCAATGCGGTGTTCACCCCGGCGACGCCGATCGCCCTGATCATGGCAGTGCTGCTGATCGGCGGATTTTGCCGCTCGTTCTTCTTCACGGGGGTCAACACGCTGGGCTATGCGGAAATCGAGGATCGCGCCGCTTCCCAAGCCACGTCGCTTACCTCCGTGCTGCAACAGGTGAGCCTGGCGCTCGGGGTTGCTGCCGCTGCCTCCATCCTCGAGGCCAGCACAAGGATCACCGGCGAGACGCTGTCGCTTGGCGATTTTCACCTCGCCTTTGCGATTGTCGCCGGGCTGTCGTTGTTTGCGGTCGTGCCGTTCCTCGGCTTGCCGCGCGATGTCGGCTCGGCGGTCTCCGGCTATCGGGCGAAGACGAAACGATCAGCGTGAAATGACTATTCCGGTCGCTCGCAGAGCGCCGACAGCTTGTTGCCATCGGGATCCCGGACGTAGCAGGCATAGAAGTTCGGATGGAAATGCCGCAGGCCCGGTGGGCCTTCGTCCGTTCCACCATTCGCCAAGGCTGCGGCATGAAACGCATCGACTGCGGAGCGCGATGGCGCATCGATGGCCGGCATGGAGCCGTTGCCAACCGTTGCGGCCTTTCCGTCGAAGGGAAGTGTCACCCAGAACCGGCACCTGACATCATCCGGCGGACCGTAGCCGGCTTCATTCTCGACCGTGACCCGGCGATGGATACCGAGCGTCGCCAAAACGGCATCGTAGAAGCGGATCGCCCGCTGAAGATCATTGGTGCCGACCGTGATGTAGGTGAACATCGCAGGCTCGCTCAGTCTTCCGTCTCGTCGGCGAGATCGAGTTCGCGCGGATCGCGGGCAAAACCCTCCTCGTCGAGTTCGCCGCCCGCTGCCCCGCCCTTGCGACCCTTGAAGCCCTTGGCAAGCAGGAACATCTCGACCGATTCCTGGCGCGAGGACGCCGGCTTGATATGCAGCACCTGGCGGAAGTTCTGCTTGAGCATGTTCAGAAGATCCTTTTCCGTGCCGCCCTGGAAGGTCTTGGCAAGGAAATGCCCGCCTTCGGCCAGGACCTCGACGGCAAAGTGGGCTGCCACTTCGCAGAGATGCATGGTGCGCAGGTGGTCGGTCTTCTGGTGGCCGGTGGTCGGCGCGGCCATGTCCGACAACACGAGGTTCGGCGTGCCGCCGACACCCTCGATCAGCTGTCGTGGCGCATCCGGATCGAGAAAGTCGAGCTGCAGGATCTTCACGCCCGGGATCTGCGCCATTTCCAGGAAGTCGATCGCTGCGACGCGGATGTCGTCATCCGTGGAATCGGTCACCTTGGCGGCAATCTGCGACCAGCTGCCCGGAGCGGCGCCCAGATCGATGATTCGCTTGGCACCCTTCAGGATCTGATGCTTCTCGTCGATCTCCAGCAGCTTGAAAGCTGCGCGGGCACGGTAGCCCTCGAGTTTCGCCCGCTGGACATAGGGATCGTTGATGTGGCGCTCGATCCAGCGCCTGGACGACGCCTTCAGCTTGCCCTTCTTGACCTTCTGGCCGAGCTTGCGGCCGGTACGGTTGCCGCCGATGGGTGGTTTCGCCATGGTCAGCGCTCCCTCGAAACTGGAGGACGTCGGTTTCGGCCGCGGCGCCAGACGCCATCATCGGCCATCATATCGGTGAGCAGACCTTCGCGCAGACCACGATCGGCAACGCGCATGCGGCTCGATGGCCATCGGCGTCGGATCGCCTCGAGGATTGCGCAGCCGGCCAGAACGAGATCGGCACGGTCCGGCCCGATGCAGGGATTGGCGGCACGACCAAGATAATCCCAGGAGAGCAGCTTTGCCTGCATCGCGGTCACCTCGTCATCGGACAGCCACAGGCCGTCGACCTTGCGGCGATCGTAGCGCGGCAGGTCGAGATGCACGCCCGCAAGCGTGGTCACCGTGCCAGAGGTCCCGATCAGGTGGAAATCATCCGTACTGCGGGGAATGTCCGGGCATTCGAACTTTGCCAGCATGCCCTCGACCTCGCGGATCATCGCTTCGAAGATATCCGGGGTCACGTCACGGCCGCCATGACGTTCGGACAGCGTGACCACGCCGACCGGAAGAGAGGTCCAGTGGGTGATGTGGTTGGCAAGCCGGCTGGAGCGGTTATCGTTGATGCGGATGACGGCAATTTCGGAAGAGCCGCCGCCGATATCGAAAAGCACGACCGAGCGGGCTTCGCGAC
>JAIXSF010000366.1 GCA_027484835.1 Rhizobiaceae bacterium
CATCCCCTGCATCCACGGTCGGCCGCTGCAGGCCGATCTCGAAGCTGCCCTCGGCCTGCCGGTCATCGTCGCCAATGATGCCGACTGCTTCGTGCTGGCTGAAGCCGGCATTGGTGCGGCACGCGGCCACCGGGTCGTCTTCGGCGTGATCCTCGGCACAGGCGTCGGCGGTGGCCTCGTCATCGACGGCAAGCTGATCAACGAGAGCGGCTTTGCCGGCGAATGGGGCCATGGGCCGATCCAGCCGACCGAAGCCGGCAATCCGCCGATGCATGTGCCGCGCTTTCAGTGTGGCTGCGGCCAGGTCGGCTGCATCGACGCGATCTGCAGCGCGCGAGGCCTCGAAAAGCTGCACAAGCATATCCACGCCGAACAACTGACCAGCGAGGAAATCATTACTGATTGGCAGAAGGGCGATGCCAAGGCCGAACGCACCATCGATGTCTATGTCGACATCCTGACCGATGCACTTTCGATGGTGGTCAATGTCACCGGCACCACGATCCTGCCCGTTGGCGGCGGCCTTTCGAACGTGCCGGCGCTCCTCTCCCGGATCGATGCGGCCCTGCGCGCCCGCATTCTGCGCAAGTTCAAGGCTCCGATCGTCGTTCCTGCGGCCTGCGGCGTCGAGCCGGGCCTGATCGGAGCCGCGATCCTCGGCCTCGACTTCGCTAGAGAGCATCAAGGAGGCTGAGATGGCAGCGGACATGCTGGTAAAGCTCTACGATCTGCAGCCAAATCCCGACCTGGGTCGGCGCATGGAAGCCGAAGGCGTGACCATCCGGCGCGCGCTTGTGCCGGAATTGCAAGGAATCTGCGCCTGGATAGAGCCCCGCTTCGGCGCCGGCTGGGCATCGGAAGCAACGGCGGCGATCATGCGCCAGCCCGTGACCTGCTGGATTGCCCATGAAGGCGAAACGCTGCTTGGCTTTGCCTGCCACGAGGCGACGATGAAGGGTTTCTTCGGCCCGACCGGCGTGGATGAGAAAGCGCGCGGCAGGGGCATAGGCCATGCACTGTTGATCCGCACGCTCCTCGACATGCGCGACCAGGGCTACGGCTATGCGATCATCGGCGGTGCTGGCCCCATGGGCTTTTACGAAAAGAGTGTCGGTGCCATCGCCATCCCCGGCTCGTCGCCTGGCATCTATAAGGGCATGCTGCCGCTCGCCGCACCGTCGGGCATGGCGGACTGAGAAACCTCAGCCGAGCTCCAGTGTGGTGATCGCATAGACTCCGGTCTTTTGCGTTTGAGGCGGCGCGCCTCGATACATGCGCGACGTCTGGAACCCAGGTTTGAAGCCGAGACGGCCGAGCAGGTAGCGAAAGCCTTCCTGGTACTCCGGCACATCCAGATGCACTTCCTCGCCCTTGAGGTTCGCAAGACAGACCTTAAGGAGATCCTCCGCCGTCCGTCCGTCCATGGCAAACAGCGGCCCGATCTTATAGCCACCAAGGCACGGGCGCATCACAACAAAGCCGGCCACGACACCCTGCCGACGGCAGAGGAAGGCACGACGCGGCGGCTTCAGCCAATCGGAGAGGAAGTCTTCTCTCGGGGCAGGAAAGAAAGTCCGATCAAGCGCAAGGAGCTCGGAAAGATCGCCCTCCGTGATCGCTTCGCATCGGGCAAAACTTGCAGGCAGGGCCGGCATACGATCGATGCTCCAGCGCACGGTGTCATAGGCGGGCGCGAACCCCATGGTGCCATAATTCGCCTGCTGCTCGACGACGCCGTCGAGGCCGATGACTCGACCGACAAGATGCGTCATTCCGGCATCCCAGACCCGCCGTCCGAGCCCCCTGCCCCGAAAGTCCGGATGGCAAATGTAGAGCCCGATGAAACCGAAGTCGTCGCCGTAGCGAATGGCCGATATTCCGGCAGCCAGCCGTCCGTCGACGAAGCATCCCAGAAAGCCATCCGGATCAGCGGAACGGAAGGCTGCTGCATCGCCATGCCCCGGGTTCCAGCCTTCAAGCGCCGCCCAGCCCACGAGGTCCTCGACCTCAGCAGCCGACAGAACCCTGATCTGTACATCCTCTCCCAATCTCACACTCCCATGGAAGCGGGAGAGAAACGGGCAAGATCGCCGTGGTAGGTCTTGGTGACGGGCGTTGCATAAGCACCGCGTTTGGCGGTCGACAGGCCCTGCGCAATCAGGCTCTCCGCCTGTTTCACGGCAGCGGCCACGCCGTCGATCACGGGCACCCCGAACTCCTGCCGAAGCGACGCCGTGAGATCCGCCATGCCGGCACAGCCGAGCACGATCGCCTCGGCCCTGTCGTCCTTGAGCGCTGCCGATATCTCGCTGCGCAGCCGGTCTCGGGCGTTCGAGTTCGGATCCTCCAGCGACAGCACCGGCACATCCGCCGCCCGTACCTTGCAGCGGCTGCCCATGCCATAGCGATGCACGAGATGTTCGACCGGGAGCCGCGAGCGTTCCATGGTGGTCACGACGGAAAACCGTTGGGCGATAAAGGATGTGGCCGAAAGCGCCGCCTCACAGATACCGATGACCGGGATGCCCGCCAGCGCGCGTGCAGCATCCAGCCCCGTATCGTCGAAACAGGCAATCACGATCGCCTTCGCGCCCTCCCGCTCCGCCTTGGCGATCTCGACCAGCAGCCCGGGCACCGCGAAGACCTCGTCGTAATAGCCCTCGATCGACACCGGACCCATGGACGAGGTGATCGCCAGGATTTCGGTCTCGGCATGGGCGACCCGCCGCGCAGCGTCGGCGATGGTCGCCGTCATGCTGGCAGTCGTATTTGGATTGATGACGGCAATTTTCATACGATTACGCCCGCCCCCGACGGCGGTTCATGGCGATGATGAGCCCAAGCGTTCCTGCAATCACCAGGAAGGAAAAGAGCGTCGTCACCGTACCGAGCGCGTAAAGTACAGGCGTCGTGACATTGGTTGTCATGCCGTAGATCTCGAGCGGCAGCGTGTTGTAGGTCCCCGACGTCATCAGCGTGCGTGCAAACTCGTCATAGGAAAGCGTGAAGCCGAACAGCCCGACACCGATCAGCGGCGGCGCGATCATCGGCAGCACCACATGCCGGAAGGTCTGCCAGGACGTCGCGCCAAGGTCGCGAGCGGCCTCTTCATAGGATGGCGAGAAACGGTTGAAGATCGCGAACATGATCAGCACGCCGAAGGGGAGCGTCCAGGTAAGATGCGCGCCGAAGCCAGAGGAATACCAGGCCGGCTGCAGCCCAAGCTGGCTGAAGAGCACGCCGATGCCGAGCGAGATGATAATCGAGGGCACGACAAGGCTGGCAACCGAGAGGTAGAAGAGCGCCGTCGACCCAGCGAACTTCCGCCGGAAGGCAAGGCCCGCGAGCAGCGAGACGACCACTGTCACCACCATCACCATGACCCCGAGCGCAAACGAGCGCCGGAAAGACCCACCGAAATCGCCAACCGCCTGCTGCTCGAAGAGATTGCCGAACCAATGCAGCGACACCCCGTTAAGCGGAAAGGTCAGGCCCCCGTTCGGCCCCTGGAAGGAGAGGATCAGGATCGCCGAGAGCGGGCCATAGAGAAAGAGAACGAACAGAGCGAAGAAGGCAGCGAGCACATAGAACTCGCGCGGGCGCTTGTCTGAATTCATCTCAGAGCTCCTTCCGGATATCGACGACGCGCAGGATGGCGGCGACCATCAGCAGGACCAGCGCCAGAAGCACCACGGCATTGGCGGCAGCAGCCGGATATTGCAGCAGTGACATCTGGTTCTTCATCATCAGCGCAACCGAGGCGCTCTGCCCGCCGGACATGACCTGCACGGTGGAGAAGTCGGCCATGACAAGCGTCACCACGAAGATCGTACCGATCGCCATACCTGGTTTCGACAGGGGGATGATGACATTGGTCAGGATCTGCCAGCCGCTGGCGCCTGCATCGCGCGCCGCTTCCAAGAGCGATCGGTCGATGCGCATCATCGTGTTGAAGATCGGCGTGACCATGAACAGCGTGTAGAGATGCACCATGGCGAGCACCACGGCGAAATCGGAATAGAGCAGCCACTCGACGGGCTGCGGCACGATGCCGGCATTGACCAGCGCCGTATTGATCAAGCCGTTGCGGCCGAGGACCGGGATCCAGGAGATCATGCGGATGATGTTGGATGTTAGGAACGGCACGGTGCAGACAAGAAAGAGCACGCTCTGCATCGCTGACGTTCGCACATGGAAGGCGAGGAAATAGGCGACCCAGAAACCGACGAAAAGCGTGATCGCCCAGACGATGAAGGCGAATTTCAGCGTGTTGAGATAGGTCTTCCAGGTGACCCAGGAGCCCAGCGTCTCGGTGTAATTGAAGGTGACGAAGTCGGGATACATCTGGGCGAAATCATAATCCCAGAAGGATACCGTCCCGATCATCAGGATCGGCAGCAGAAGGAAGGCTCCGAGAATGACGATCAGCGGCGTTGCCTGCAGATAGGAGACAAGCCCGAGCGGCACACGGATCACGCGCTTCGGCCTCGGCTCGCCGACGCCCAGAAATCGCACTTCCACCATGATGTTAGGTCTCCTGTCGCTCGATCAGCGTTCCGCATGTGAAGATGCCCCTCATCCCCCTGCCGGGACCTTCTCCCCGCAAGCGGGGAGAAGAAGCAGAGCAGCGGCCCCATCGGCCTTCTCCCCGCTTGCGGGGAGAAGGTGGCGGCAGCCGGATGAGGGGCAGCTCGTCTTTAGGCTGCGATGAACTCGTTCCAGCGGCGGACCATGTAGCGGTCTTCGTCCATGACGGAGTTCCAGCAGGCGACCTTGCCCATGCGCTCTTCGAAGGAGCCGCCGTCGCGAACCGCACCGGCCTTCTCCATGACCTTTCCTTCCGGAGACATGATGTCGCCGGTCGCTGGCTTGCCTTCGATCCAGTAGCCCCACTCGTCGGCGGACATGAATTCCTTGGCGGTTTCCATGCAGGCAGAATAGTAGCCCTGGCGGTTGAGATAGCCGCCGACCCAGCCGGACGTATACCAGTTGATGTACTCATAGGCCGCATCGAGCTGGGCACCGGTGAGGTGGGCGGCAAGACCGAGACCACCACCCCAGGAGCGGTAACCTTCCTTGAGCGGCTGATATTTGCACGCGATGCCCTTGGAGCGGACGGCAGCAACCGCCGGCGACCACATCGACTGGATCACGACTTCGCCGGATGCCATCAGGTTGACCGACTCGTCGAACGACTTCCAGAAGGCGCGGAACTGGCCGTCCTGCTTGGCCTTGATCAGGAAGTCGATCGTCGTGTCGATTTCGGCCTGCGTCATGTTGCCCTTGTCGGCATACTTGATGATGCCCATGGCTTCGCAGATCATCGCGGCATCCATGATACCGATCGAAGGGATGTTGAGGATCGAGGTCTTGCCCTTGAAAGCCGGGTCCATGATGTCGGCCCAGGAGGAGATCTCGCGACCGACGAGGTCGGGACGAATGCCAAGCGTGTCGGCATTGTAGATGGTCGGCATCATCGTGAAGAGTTCGGTCTCGCCCGATGCAAAGGTCTTGGCATCCTTGCTCTCGACGTAACCGACGGTGTGCGGCGCGGTGCCTTGAGCGATCACGCTGTCAGGCAGCAATTTGCCGGTTTTGAAGAGCGGCACGACCTTGTCGTAGAACTTGAGCTTCGAGGTTTCCATCGGCTGGATGACGCCGGTCGGATAGACCTTCTTCAGGATCCAGTATTCGATGTCGGCGATGTCGTAGGACATAGGCTGGGTGACGGCGCGCTGGGCTGCGGCGTCAGAATCGGTTGCCGTCATCTCGAGCGTGATGCCGAGGTCGGCCTTGCACTTCTCGGCGATGGCATTGATGTTCGACACGCCGGTGCCGAACTGGCGCAGCGTGATCGGATTCTGCGCCCAGATCGTCGGGAAGCCGGTGATCGCGCCCGAACCGGCGGCGAGGCCGGCAGCGGCCGATGCGGTCTTCAGGAATGTGCGGCGGGATACGCCCTTCTTTGTCTTGCTGCTGTCTGACATTGCGCTGTTCTCCTGGTTTTATTGGTTTGGCTTCACTTCACGATGCGTCCGAGGACGATCGAATCCGGCTGATCCCATGACAGGGTGACGCCTTCCCCGACGCGAACCGGGGAGGCAAAGAAGGCCGCGTCCGAGAGAACGGCGGTGAATTCGTCGGTAAAGGCGGTGGTGACGGTCAGCTTCACCTTGGCGCCGAGATATTCGACATTCGACACGATACCGTCGAAGCCGAGACCATCGGCCGGCATGGCGCCGATGCGCACATGGTCCGTGCGGATGGCGATATCGGCCGTTTCATCCTCGACAGGTGCCGCACCAAGCGCGAAGAAGCGCCCGCCACCGACGACCTCGATGAACAAGCCATCAGCGGTGCGCTCGACGATGCGCCCGGAGAGCACGTTATGGTCACCCATGAAGCGGGCGACGAAGGCTGTCGCCGGCCGCTCGAAGACAGCCCGCGGCGTCGCCGCTTGCTCGATGCGCCCCTCATTCATGACGACGATGAGATCGGCAAGCGCCATCGCCTCTTCCTGGCTGTGGGTCACATGCACGAAGGTAATGCCGAGCGAGGTCTGCAGCTTCTTCAGCTCGGCGCGCATGCGGATCTTGAGGAAGGGGTCGAGCGCCGAGAGCGGCTCGTCGAGCAATAGCGCCTCGGGCTTGGTGATTAGTGCGCGGGCAAGCGCCACACGCTGCTGCTGTCCGCCGGACAATTGGGCCGGACGACGGCTCGCATAAGGCTCAAGCTGCATGAGCTTCAGCATCTCCATCGCCTGTCCGCGACGGGTTTCCTTGTCGACACCCTTCATCTTCAAACTGAAGGCAACATTGTCGACAAGATCGAGATGCGGGAAGAGAGCATAGGACTGGAACATCATGGCCGTACCCCGCTGCGCGGGCGGCAGCGTGGTGACATTGGTATTGCCGAACACGACGTCGCCGGAGGAGACACTTTCATGCCCGGCGACCATTCTCAGCGTCGATGTCTTGCCGCAACCGGACGGTCCGAGCAGGCAGCAATAGGTACCGGCCGGGATCTTCAGGCTGATGGCATGAACCGCAGTCGACGTCCCGTAGGTCTTGGTAACGGCGGCAAGTTCGATGTCGGCGGCTTTCGTCATGACGGCTCCTTGGTGTCGCTCAAGACGATGCATAAGCCGTGCCAGTTTGCAGCCATCTGGCTAAGTGCTTGATTCCCATGGGCCGTATTGCTGCACCGCAAAAGGATTGAGCACATGGAAAGACTGCATGCACAGCAATTAATCGATTGTCGCCATTAGCGAGATCAGATTGTATGCAATCTAGACGGCATTTGGTTCTCTCACGATCTTCCCCAATGGCCCATGGCGAGTTACAACAGAGACGAACACCGGATGGACTGATGAACGCCAAGAGCTCGCTCCGCAGGCAACTCGACCCCAACCTTGAAGATCGCGCCCGCGCGATCCGCGATGCCCTGCGCGATGCGATCGTCGACCGACGGCTTGCCCCCGGCACCAAGCTCTCCGAAGCCGAAGTCGGCACTCTCTTCGATGTCAGCCGCACGGTCGTGCGCGACTCGCTGCAGATGCTTGCTTTCGAGGGGCTGGTAAAGACGGAACGCAACCGCGGCGCCTTCGTCTCCAATCCGAGCACGGAAGAGGCGCGCCAGGTCTTCGCATCACGCCGCCTGATCGAGGCCGGCATCATTGCTGCCGCCGCCGAGCGCATCACGCCATCCGACATCGCCGCTTTGCGCGAACACCTGAAGGAAGAGGCGCGGTACCGCAACGAACGCGGTGCGAACGCGAGACGCGCCGAGATCAAGGCGTCGGGCGATTTCCACTTGATGCTGGCCAAGGTGGCCGGCAACCAGGTGCTGGAAAAATTCATGGACGAGCTCGTCGCCCGCTCGTCCCTCGTCATCGCACTTTATGGTCGGACCGGGATTTCCAGTTGCGGCCATGACGAACACGACGAAATTCTGAACGCGCTTGAAAAGGGCGACGTCAAGAAGGCGACCCATCTGATGCTGCATCACATCGATCACATCGAGGCCGACCTCGATCTGTCGGTCGCGGAAGCCCGGACCTTGAAAGACGCCCTGGCGCTCTAAGCCCCGTCGCCGGAAGCCTGAGCCGCCATTACCGCACGGCGGCCGCGATAGCCCTGTCCTGCTCGATCGAATCGAGCATAGCCTGGCGAGCCCCCGCCTCGTCGCCATATTCGATGCGGTTGACCAGCAACTTGTGGCTCTCGAGGATTTTGTCGAGCACACAGGGATCGGGTTTATCGATCTGGGTCTTGTAGGCAAAGGCATGCGCCAGTTCGATCAGCCCGTAGAGGGCGCGGACGAACGGGTTGTGCGCGGCATCTGCGATGATGCGATGCAGTTCGAAATCGGCAAGCGCGAAGTTCTGCAGCGAACCGAGCGAGGTCTCCATCTGGTGAATCCAGTAGAGCATGAGACGGATCTGGTCTGCCGTGCGCCGCCGCGCAACTTCAGCAGCGGCCTGCGGCTCCAATGAGCGCCTGACTTCGTGCAGCCCCGAGAGAAACTCCGGATCAAGCGGTGCCTCCAGATGCCAGGCCAGCACCTGCGGATCATAGAGGTTCCAGCGACTCTTCTTGGCGACCTTGGTGCCGACCTTTGGCCGAGCCTCGAGCAAGCCTTTGGCTTCCAGCGTCTTCAAGGCCTCGCGCAACACGGTGCGTGACACCTCGAACTCTTCCATCAGCTCCGCGTCGTTCGGCAGCGTGGTGCCAATCGCATAGCGGCCGGAGATGACCCCGGCCCCGATCTCGTTGATCACATGCGAATGGTAGTTGCGCGCCGTCGACCGCCCGGACAGGGAGCGAAGAAGGCTCCCCGGCTCGCTCATGCAGGGGCCTTCTTCAGGCGCGTACGCCCGGTCTGCGCGGTAAACACCAGCTTCTGAAGCAAGATG
>JAIXSF010000172.1 GCA_027484835.1 Rhizobiaceae bacterium
CATTATCTTCTGGAACACCATGAAGCTCGGCGAAGTCGTCGCCAGCCAGAAACGAGACGGAAAGCTGCTATCGCCCGATATGCTGGCCCATGTCTCGCCGCTTGGATGGGAACACATCAATCTCACCGGAGAATATCGTTGGCCAAAGCCTTGGCGCAGGATTCCGCCCCCTCCCGCAAACGACCCCTAGAGGCACGGAACGGTTTTGGCGGGGGAAGTCGGTCCCGGCTTCCGCTTCGCGGCGCTATGCTAAGCCTCCTGCGGCTTCCCTTTATCCGTCAAAACCGTGTCGAGAATTCCCGCTTTCCCGCCCCTGAAGGAGGGGCGGCGCTATGCTGAAAGCTCCGATGTTCCTCATTGTTCTTCTCGGATCTCGGACTGGCGCCGATCGATCCGAGGAGGGCGGCTGCTGCCGCTATCGATACGTTGAATCAGGTTGGAATGGAGAGCTGCCCGAGGAGCGGAGCGCTCATCACTCGGAGCGCAGCGGGCAGATCCATCGTGTTATAACCCGGATAAGGAGGCGGAGAACCGGCATCGCCGGTTCGCATCCCAAAGGAGCGGCCAGGATCGGCCGCCCATCTACCTTGCCCTATACCGCTCTTACGATAGGTCGCCGATCGCGCCAATGGGCAAGCGCGCAAGCGCTGTCGCTCGTCAGGAAAAACGGCTTTCGCCGTCAGGCCGGCAAACCTTCCGTTTTTCCTTCCTCCCGCCCCATGACCCGATCGGCGTCCTAACGGGAGCGGGCTACGCCCTCCCCCTTCGTTCCGCCGGATGTGGGGGCACATCCTTCGAGAACGAAGGCAGAGGCTTCGCCCACTAGCGGGGCTGCTCCCAAGGGAAACGGGAAAAACTGGAGCAAGGAACCATGAGCGACATCATCGCGGTAGCACTGAACAAGCTGGACGCAGACCCCAAGAACGTCCGCAAGACCTACACCAAGGAGAGCATCGAGAGCCTGTCGGCCTCGATCCTCGCCAATGGCGTCATTCAAAACCTTGTGGTGCGCAAGGCATCCAAGGGGAGATACCTCGTAACCGCTGGCGGTCGCCGCCTCGCAGCCCTCAATCTTCTGGCCGAACGGGGCGAGATAACGGCTGACTGCGCTGTGAATGTTATTGTCCGGGAGGCGGGCGACGCAACGGAATTGAGCCTAACCGAGAATGTCATGCGGGAAGCGATGCACCCCGCAGACCAGTTCGAGGCTTTCAAAGCGCTGTTCGATGAGGGCAAGTCCATCAAGGATATCGCTGCCCGGTTCGGGACAACTGAAATCATCGTCAACCGCCGTCTTGCGCTGGCGAAGGTTTCCCCGGTCCTGTTCGCGGCGTTCCGCGCCGAGGATATGACCTTTGAGCAGCTTGCCGCTTTCACCATCACCGACGATCACGCTCGACAAGAAGAGGTTTGGAATGCCCTCCCCTCATGGGATCGTAGCGCCAACACAATTAAGCGCCGTCTCGCCGTGGATGAAGTCCCCGCTAGCGACAAGCGGCTCGCGCTGATCGGCGGGTTGGAGGTTTATGAAGCGGCTGGCGGTCCAGTGCGCCGCGACCTGTTTGCCGAGCAGGGAGGTGGCTTTGCATGCGATAGCGGCTTGCTTGAAAAGCTGGTTGCCGAGAAGTTGGAGGTCGAAGCGGAAGCCGTGAAGGTCGAAGGCTGGAAATGGGTCGAGTGGTGCGCTCAGCAACCGGATAATATCTATCAGATGGCCCGGGTTTACCCGCAGCGCGTGGACCTCAGCGACGAGGATCAAGCCAAGCTTGACGCACTGACTGAGCGTTATGACGAACTGGCGGCGCAGATTGATGCGGATCAGGAGGATGAAGGTGCAGAGGCTGCGTTGTCGGCCGTCGAGCAGGAAATCGCCGTCCTGCAGAAGCGCGAAGAAGCATATCGCAGCGAAGACCTCGCAATGGCAGGGGCAATCGTCACAATCGACCATTGGGGCAAGTTGTCGGTGCTGAGAGGCCTTGTCCGCGACGAGGACAAGAAGAAGGCCGAGGCTACGGAAGGGAAGCAAGGCGGGGCGACCGAGGAAGCTGACGGCGCTTCGAAATCTACGGCGCTGACCCATTCAGCGGCTTTGATCGAGGACCTGACCGCTCAGAAGACGGCAGCGCTTCGCGTCGAGTTGGCGAACAATCCCGACATTGCGCTTGTGGCGGTTGTCCACGCGATGTTGCTCAAAGTGCAATACCGCACGGCATGGGGCATTCCCGGCCACCAGAGCGCGCTTGAAATCTCTGTCACTCATGAAGTGCTGGACGGTTCGATGAAGCGTCCCGCCGAGAACAAGGCCCTTGAGGCGTGGGGAAGCCTTGAGGAAAACTTTGGGCACCGGCTTCCCGGCGATCCTGCTGACCTTTGGGAATGGCTGATGGATCAGTCGCAAAGCGAGTTGTTGCAGCTTCTGGCCTATGCCGCCGCCCATTCCGTCAATGCGGTTGAGAAGAAGTTCAGCAGTCGCAGCCAAGCGCTGGCCCATGCCGACCAGATGGGCCGCGCTTTGAACGTGGACATGCGAGACTGGTTTGAAACTACGGCGGACAGCTATTTCAGCCACGTCAACAGACCAACCATTCAAGCAGTCGTTGCCGAGGTGCGCGGCCAGGATTACGCCGCTGGCATTTGCAGCATGAAGAAGGGCGAGGCTGCGGAGTATGCCGCCAAGTCCATCAAAGACAGCGGTTGGCTGCCGCCTCACGTTCGGATCGCCTCAGACCCCAATGCAGAGGATGAGGCTGAAACCTTAGAGGACAAGAACGAACACTCGTTCCCGATGGCAGCGGAATAATCCCGCCGCTGCTTTCCGCCGGTCGCGTCCTCCAGCGTGACCGGCTCCCCCTATTACAGAGGATATGCCATGCTCGATTCTGTCCCTGATCCGACCCTTGCCGCCAAAAGCTGCTGCCAGCTAATCAACGCCTACCTGAGCGATCCGGAGCATGTTGATTGGGATGATGTGCAAAAAGCACTCGATACAGCGCTTAAAGCCTTCGATCTTCCGCCAACTTACATCGAACAAGCTAATCAACGCACCTGAGTTTTTCTCAGATCGCACCTTAGCGCCCGCCTTGGCACCGAGCCAATGCGGGCGCTTTCGTAGGAGCCTGGGGGGCAGAAACATATCGGGGCACAGCAGATCAGGCCACTTGTTGAGAGGAGGCCCGCGCCCCCTCCTCTCAAACTCTCCTCCCCACCCGGCTGAATTTCCCCAACAATAACGGGGGGTAAAAGCCCAGCCTCGAAGCATCACAGTTTTGGGCGTGGAAAAGGGAGTACTCCAAAAAATGCGCTAACAGATTGATGTAAAACGTCTATCTCCAATGATGACTGTGCGGGTGCAAAAGCGCAAAATGTGCAACTTGCATCAATTTGGTATCTCAGGCTACAAATCGCAACGGGCGGAACCTCAACCGATTCCGACTCACACATCTAACAGTTTTGGAGATAGCACCCGGCCCAGAAAAGAAAAACCGCTCCCGAAAAATCCGGAAGCGGTCTGCAGTTCGAAAGTATAAAAGCACCATCGTTCTCGCAGACCTCCCCTCCGATGTCAATAATCAAAACACCTTTTCGGTGAACGGCGGAGCTTTGTCTGGCCTCTGACAGGAGACGGACGATGGGGGAACCCACACAATACAAGCGGCCGACTGGTCGCAGAATGACGAAGGAGCGATCCGAATTTCGGCGACTGGCGCAGTCAACGGAAATCGGAGCGGTGACGCGTGGCCAGCTTGCGGTGCTCGCTAAGCATCTGATGACGATCGGAATGATCACGACCTCAGAATATGCGTTGCTCGAGGCTATCATAACGACCGCCAAGGCCGATGCCTTTGACAAAGGTGGGCGCCCGATTGTCTACAAGTCGAACCGACAGCTCGGGTATGACATCAACAAGTCACCTGGGCGCGTAAGCCGGATCCTCTCCCGATTGTACGACCTCGGCCTTGTCACCATGCAGGACAGTGCGAATTTCAAGCGTTATCCGATCCGCGATGGCGAAGGAGATATTGCCGACGCCTGCGGCATTGATCTGCGTGTCCTGATTGCCCGGCACCACGAGCTTGATCAAATTGTACGCCAGAAGCGGGAAGAGATACGAGTTCGGGACCGGGCGGCTCGTCGCTTCCGGGACGCTCTACGTGCTGCAAGGTATGCTCTCGTGTCTTCAATCGATCAAGGGGAAGCCATTCGGAGACGGATCACGTCCCGTGTTGAAAGGGTCGCAGCCTTCATTGGATCAGCCAGGCACGCATCGGCCCACGTCCTCCGGAAGGCAACAATGCTTTTGGAGTGGCTTGCAGACCGCCTGCGCAACGTGAATCGGTCACCCCAAGGGTCCGACATAGGTACAAATATGACATGCACGGATGTCGAGAACGACATGCACATACAGATTACAACCCCGAAACCTTTTGGACCTCGTAATGATGAACGGCGTTCGGCTAACGCCGAACAAGTCAGTTCACGAAGAGCTGGCTCCGCCAGCAAGAGGGCTTTTGAGAAAAGCCTGGGCAGCCGTTCGCGCCAAAGCAATAAGCAATTGCAAGTGCGGCCTTCACATGTGGCGCTGGTGGATGTGTGGCGGGCTACGCCAAGCCTTGCCGAATATGGCTACCAACCCCCGCGCAGTTGGGCGGACCTGGACCGGATCGCTCCCAAACTTTGCCGAATCGCCGGAGTGTCCGAGGACGCGCGTCAGCGCGCCGTGGACCGAATGGGCCAGCAGGCGGCTGCCGTTGCGATCGCTCTTACCTTTGAGAAATACACGCGCGCCGAAATCAGCTCGCCGGGCGGCTATTTGCGGGCCATGACAGACCGTGCCGCGAGGGGAGAGCTTCATCTAAACCGCTCGGTATTTGGGCTGGTAGCCCGCAACTCAATGGAGGCACACTCGTGATAGAAAATCGCTTAATTGGAGCCGCGCTGGCCGCGATTCTGTTCACCGCGTCTTCTGCAGCGGCCGACTATTCAGGCCGAGCGCGAGTGATCGACGGTGACACCTTCAGCATTCGCCAACAGAGGATCCGTATCGCGGCCATTGACGCCTGTGAGCGGGACCAGACCGGCTCCAAAAACGGTGTGATATGGAATTGCGGGATTGAGGCACGTCGCTTCCTCGCCCGCATGATCGATGGCAAGCATGTCCGCTGCATTGCAGTCGATCGAGACCAATACAAACGCCTTGTCGGCCAGTGCTTTGTCGAGAACTCGGATATTGGCCTCGAGATGGTGAAGGCGGGCCAAGCCACCCTCTTGTTGCGATATCTGCCAACATCCCACCCGATCGACCTGAGCCAGTACCGCCGCGCCGAGAATCGAGCCCGACAGCTCGGCCAAGGCTTGTGGGGTGCCAATGTCGAATCGCCCTCCTCCTATCGCCGCAGCCATTCCGGCAACTGAACGACCGCCGGCGCTGCTGTGGGCAACAGATGGCGAGATCTTACGTTTTGCGGACCTCTCGGTTC
>JAIXSF010000057.1 GCA_027484835.1 Rhizobiaceae bacterium
CATTGTGATAGCTCGGTGCGGCCTTGCCGGCGAAGAGTTTCACGCGCGGTACCCAGTCACGCTCTGGATGCGAGCGGATCTGGTCGAAGAGGGCAACCGTCTCGATGATGTTCAAGAGCTGGCGCTTGTATTCGTGGATGCGCTTGATCTGGATGTCGAACATCGCATGCGGATCAAGCTTGATGCCCATGCGGCTGGCCACGAGGCTTGCGAGCTTCTGCTTGTTGGAGAGCTTCACGGCCGCGAATTTCTGCTGAAACGCCGGGTCATCTGCGAAGGCGTCCAGGCCCTTCAGCTTCGTTGCGTCGTCGAGGAATTCCGGGCCGATCGCTTCCTTGATCAGGTTTGTCAGATCGGGGTTGCACTGCATCAGCCAGCGGCGCGGCGTGATGCCGTTGGTTTTGTTGTTGATGCGCGTCGGATAGAGCTTGTGGAGGTCGGAGAACACCGTCTCCTTCATCAGCTCGGTATGCAGGGCCGAGACGCCGTTGATTGAATGGGAGCCCATGAAGGCGAGGTTGCCCATGCGGACGCGGCGGTCGCCGCTTTCGTCGATCAGCGAGATCTGCCGGATTTCGTGGTCGTTGAAACCTCGGCTCTTGCGCGCGTCCAGCAGGACCTTGGCGTTGATCGCGTAGACGAGCTGCATGTGGCGCGGCAGCAGGCGCTCGAAGAGCGGTACCGGCCAGCTTTCCAACGCTTCCGGCAGCAGGGTGTGGTTGGTGTAGGAGAAGGTGTTGCGGGTGATCTCCCAGGCCTCGTCGAAGGCCACGCCGTGCACGTCGACCAAAAGGCGCATCAATTCGACGACAGAGACGGCCGGGTGCGTGTCATTCAGCTGGATCGCGACCTTTTCCGGCAGCTGCGCCAGCGTATTGCCCTGCTGCAGGTGACGACGGACGATGTCCTGCAGCGAGGCCGAACAGAAGAAGAATTCCTGGCGCAGGCGCAGTTCCTGGCCGGCGGGCGTGGCGTCAGCCGGATAGAGGACGCGGGTCAGCGATTCCGCCTTGTTGCTCTCGCGCAGCGCGCCGATATGGTCGCCGGCGTTGAAGGCGTCGAGCAGGATCGGGTCGATCGGCTGGGCCGACCAGAGACGCAGCGTGTTGACCCGCTCGCCGCGCCAACCGACCGCCGGTGTGTCATAGGCCGTGGCAATGACGCGTTCGCCCTGTTTCCAGACGTAACGCGGCTCGCCGTCGGGACCGTCGATGGTCTCAACCGTACCGCCGTAACCGACTTCGTAAGAGCTTTCGCGGCGCTCGAATTCCCAAGGGTTGCCGTGGGCGAGCCAGCTTTCCGGCAGTTCGACCTGCCAGCCCTCGGCCATCTGCTGGCGGAAGAGGCCGTGAACATAGCGGATGCCATAGCCATAGGCGGGGATCTTGACCGTTGCCATGCTCTCCATGAAGCAGGCGGCCAGACGGCCGAGGCCACCATTGCCGAGAGCGGCGTCCGGCTCGAGGCCGGCGATAACGTCGAATTCGACCGACAAAGAGGAAAGCGCCTGGCGGATATCGTCCATCAGCCCGAGGTTGGACATGGCATCGCGCAACAGGCGACCGATGAGGAACTCGAGCGACAGGTAATAGACCCGCTTTCCATTGTTCATGTAGGTGTCGCGGGTGGATTCCATCCAGGTGTCGATGATGCGATCGCGGACCACCAGGATCGTCGCTGTCAGCCAGTCATGTGGTGTCGCGACCTTCGCGTCCTTGCCGATGCTGTAGGTCAGCTTGTCCATGATTTCGGCGGCCAAGGCGTCCGGATCGGAAACACCGCGCTTTGGAAGGGGAAGGTCGACTTTGTGGGGAGTCTTGATCATCGGTCCGCCTGGCGTTGTTCGTGTCTCCGGGCGGCTCCGCTGCGATCATCGAACGCCGGTCCGGTAACAGGCAGTTTACGCATCGAAATGAAACAGTTGCAACAGTCGCTGCGCGGTGCGGATGATTTTGTTCGGCGTGCCTACAGTTCAGGCAAGTGCCTGTTCTGCCTATTTTATCTCAACAATGCGAAGATACGATACGACCGCAGTCTGGGTGACTGCGGTCGAATTGACGTCGAAAATTTAAAACGATTTGAATTTGATCAGTTCGTCAGGACTGTCGACTCTTTCGCAGCGACCTTACCGATCTCTTCGAAGGCCTTCACCAGTTCGCTCATTGTCTGCGGTTCGTAATAGTTGTTCACGGACGTTGCGCAGGCGGAGAGCAGCGACTTTCCACGTTCCGGTGCCATGAAGGCGACGGTAAAGATCCGGATCCCATCATTCTTGGCTTCGGTGCAGCGGTTGCGCACCTGGGTGTCGATCGACGAGTTCCAGTTCGAGCTGTTGCCGGTCATTTCGCCGTCGGTCATGAGAACGATGTAACGTTCGAAACCGGTATTGCCCTTTGCGGCATGGGCACTCTTCTCAGCCGTATTCGAGGACTTCAACGCGTCGAATGCGATCTTCATGCCGCCCGACGCATCGGTGCCGCCCGTTGGAACAGACGGGATGGCGCCAATGTACGTCGACGCCGTGGAGACGCCCCAGGCCATGCCGGACGCAGTGAACGTGCTGTCATTGTAGGCGACGGCGCCGACACGGGCGCGCTCGCTGTCGGGATCGGCGATGACGAGCTGGTTCAGCAGGGTTGCCGACGCTGCTTTGAGCGCCTGTACCTTTTTCACGAAGCACGGGCTCGACGGATTAATGTAGTTGCGACGGCCCGGAAGGATGTCCTTGTACGCCCAGTTTGCTGCGGAGTAGTTCACGCAACTGGTCACTGCGGTGTCTATGCTATCCGTCGTGAAGGCCATGGAGCCTGAGCGATCGAGAACGAGATACATCGACAAAGCTGCTCTGCTCTCCGGCGTGGACTGCGCGGTCGCGGTCACACCGACCTGGACGGTTTTCCAGCCCAGGAGCGAGGTCAAGCCGTTCGTCGGCATGGTATACTGCATCGACAGCGTCACTTCGACGGTCTTGCCGGTCGCGCCGAGATCACGCTCGACATTGCCGACGACGCCTGTCAACGGATCTTCCTTGCCCGGATCGCTCACTTCGTCGCTGCCGACGCCAGGCACACTGTTCTTGAACTGCGCCTTCATGAACTTTTCCGCGAAGGCGATGACTTCGTCGTCCTTCATCGAGCCGTTCTTGGCCAGCACATTGGCTGCCGAAAGAACTGCCGAATCGGCGGAGTCCTGCAGTGCGGCGCGAACCTGCACCATGTTGTTGAGATCAAGTGCCACACCGGCCGTCGCTGCCGCAACCGGCAGGATGATGGCGGTCGCCAGCCCGAAATTGCCGGCGCGGTTACGCCAGAAGGAGGCAAAAAGCGATTTCTTGGGGCTGTCAGGGTTAGTCATCATGTCCATCCAAAAGCAGCGTTTTGGTGGTTTTACCGCCGACAGATTGCAGTCCGCTTAAGTCGAACGTTAGAATTCGAATGAAACGCCCAATTTTTAGGCTTTCACGGGGATGACGTCGACGGCCTGCGCCGTCTGGTGCGAGCCGTAGCTCTTCAGCACGCCGATGACTGGTGCCACGTCGGCATAGTCCCGACCGTAGCCGACAACGATGTGGTCGGTGCCGGCGGCGATGTCGTTGGTCGGATCAAGCTCCAGCCAGCCCGTCAGCTTGCCGCACCACACCCGCACCCAGGCATGCATGGCATCGGCGCCTTCCAGTCGTTCCTTGCCTGGCGGAGGGATGGTGCGCAGGAAGCCGCTGACATAGCCGGCGGGAATGCCGAGGCTGCGCAGGGCGACGATCATCACGTGGCTGAAATCCTGGCAGACGCCGCGCTTCTTGGCGAAGGCTTCCGCCGGGGTCGTATCCACGGTGGTCGCTTCGGCGTCGTATTTGAAGTCCTTGTGGATCCGGCTGCAGAGCGCCTCGGCGATCTGGCGCACGGTCATGCTGGGCTTCAGCATGTCGCGCACATAGGTGGCGATCGCCTTGTCGCGCGGAAGGCGGGGACTGGCGCCGAGGAAGTGGTGTGGCGATTCGGAATCGAGCGACCAGGTTTCCGAGATCTCCTGCGGAAGCCCATCCAGCAGAGGAGAAAAGTCGGCAGCCATCGGCTGGGCCTGAACCATGACGCGGGCCTGCATGCGGATGTCGAGCTTCTCGTGGGGTCCCCGCAGGATGGCGTGGCTCGTCGGATGGCGGAAGAAATCGCTGAAGGTCGAGATCTCGTCTGGCTCCGGCGACACCGTGATGGCGCCGGCGACAAGACGCTGACGGTCGGGCAAAGACAACGGCAGGATCCGGAGCATGTGGTGGGCTCCGGATGCCGGGACCTCGTAACGATAGCCGATGTGGAGCGAGAGGTCGTAGAGCATCGCGTCAGCTCAAATAGGATTGGGCGAGGATATCGGAGAGCTTCTCCAGTTCCCGTTCCAGATTGGTGTAGACCTCGGCCGACATCGTCTCGGGTGTCATGACGGCGAGGCCCGAATGCAGGCGCATGGCTTCGCGGAAGAGGCTCGACATCTGGCCGTTGACCATGGCGTTCGGCAGTTGCTCGACCTCGATGCGGATCTCGTTCAGCTGGAACAGGATCGAGCGCGGGTTGAGCGGATCGAGCGCCAGCAGGTCTGTGACGGTCAGTCGGGCCGTCGAGACATTGTAGCGGCGGCGATGGGTCATGACGTTGTCGCCGATCTCGAGCAGCATATCGAGCGAGCCATCCGGTGCATCCGGACCGGTCATGTGTCCGAGCAGACGCGTCATGTGCAGACCGCGTTCGAGAAGGCGGCCGATCGTGAGGAAGCGCCAGCCGGTGAAGCGGTACATGTTTTCATGCACGAGACCTGCGAAACCTGCGAGCTTGCGCAAGAGGATGGTCATGGCATGCGCCGCATCATCGCCCGGCTTGACCTTTTCGTGGAAACGCTTGGCCGTCTTCGACAGGTCGTTCAGCGCCAACCAGCCGTCCGGCGAGAAGCGGTCGCGGATGTTGCTCGCCGAATAGACGGCGCTGTCGATGTTGCGCAGCAGGCTTTCCGGCACACCCGACTTGGTGTCGACGTCGATGTTCGAGAGGTATTCCGTGACGAAGGCAAGGAGCGGCTGATCCGGATTGGCACTTTCGGCATAGCGCGCATGCCATGCGCGCAGGATGCGCAAGACGCCTTCGGCCCGCTCGATGTAGCGTCCCAGCCAGAAGAGATTGTCGGCCGCCCGGCTCGGCAGGCTGCCGGGCATGTTGCGGGTGAAGGTTTCCTCGGCCGGCAGCAGCGAGGTGCGGTCCACCGGCTTGTCCGAGACGATCCAGACGTCGGCGGCACTTCCGCCGGACTGCATGGCAATGGCAGAGACGTCCGAGCCGCTGCCGATCCGGGCGAAGCCGCCCGGCATGATCTGCCAGCCGTTCTGAGTGCGGGCCGCAAAGACGCGCAGGGACATCGGGCGTGGTGTCAGCTTGCCGTCGACCATGGCCGGCGTCGTCGAAAGCGTCACGACTTCCTGCCCGACCAGGTTGCCGGTTTCGCTTTCCAGCCATTCCGCGGTGCTGCGGCCCTGGGGATCCTTGTAGCGCGAGCCCATGACCGAGCGTCCGCCGTCATCGAAGAAGGGCAGGCGGGAAAAGGCGGAGCCGATGACCATACGGTCGAGATGGGCCGCGACATGCTCGCGCTCGGCCTTCTGACCGCACCACCAGGTGGCGATCGAGGGAAGCTTCAGCTCTTCGCCGAGCAGATGGCGTGACAGAGTTGGCATGAAGGCAAGAAGCGCGCGGGTTTCGAGAATGCCGGAGCCGAGCGCATTGACGAAGGTGACGGCGCCGTTGCGCAGCGCCTGCACCATGCCGGGTGTGCCGATATAGGAGTTCTGGTCGAGTTCCAGCGGGTCGGCGAAGGCGGCATCCAGTCGGCGCCAGAGAACGCTCACCGGTTTCAGGCCTGCCACGGTGCGGACCATCACGCGGCCGTTGACGATCGTCAGGTCCTCGCCTTCGAGCAGCATGATGCCGAGATAGCGGGCGATATAGGCGTGTTCGAAATAGGTTTCGTTGGCGGGGCCCGGTGACAGGACGGCGATGCGTTCGTCCGTGCTGCGGGTACGGGCCTGGAGCGCCTTGCGGAAGGCGCCGAAGAAGGAGGTGAGCCGGTGGACGTGCGTCTCGGCATAGATGTCGGAAAAGGCACGGGCGGTGGCGACGCGGTTTTCCAGAGCGAAGCCTGCGCCTGATGGTGCCTGGGTGCGATCGGCCAGAACCCACCAGTTGCCGTCAGGGCCACGGCCGATTTCGAACGAACAGAAGTGCAGGTAGTGCCCACCGGCAGGCTTGATACCGACGAGAGGGCGCAGAAACTCCGGGTTCGAGGCAATCAGTTGCGGCGGAAG
>JAIXSF010000372.1 GCA_027484835.1 Rhizobiaceae bacterium
CCTCCAGCAGTGCCTTGCCCTTGGTGATATTATAAGCGCCGTCCTTTTCGAAGCACCAGGCATTCAGGCAGATCGACACGTCATAGGCCAGCAGATCGTTGCAGGCGAAATAGAAATCGATCAGGCCGGAGAGCTCCTTCTCGACCTCGCCGTAACGCAGCACGGCACCCCAGCCACCGGGGCCGGGATTGCCGGAGCAGGCGCCATCTGTGTAGATCTCGACATGCTTCATGCGATCAGTCCGTATTCGGAGGCATTGGTGACCGCGCGGTGGAAGCGCAGCTTCTTCAGGTATTCGAGCGGGTCCTTCTTCACCACCAGCGCACCGGCCGGCGTCGTCAGCCAGTCGTAAAGCCGGGTGAGGAAAAAGCGCAGCGCAGAGCCGCGGCAGAGGATCGGCAGAGCCTCGATCTCGGCGGCCGACAACGGGCGCACCGAGAGATATCCCTCGATCATCGCCTTGCCCTTGGTGATGTTGTAGGCGCCGTCCTTTTCGAAGCACCAGGAATTCAGGCAGATCGAGAGATCGTAGACCAGGAGGTCGTTGCAGGCGAAGTAGAAGTCGATCAGGCCCGACAGCGTGTCGCCGAGGAAGAAGACATTGTCCGGAAAGAGGTCGGCATGGATGACGCCTGCCGGGAGATCCTTCGGCCAGTGAGTGGCGAGGAAATCCAGTTCCGCACCGATCTCCGCTTCCAGCCCCTGCTCCACCTCGTCGGCACGGGCCTCGGACTTCGCCCAGAGCAGCTGCCAGCCTTCGAGCGACAGGGCATTCGGGCGTGTCAGCTCGAAGCCTTCGCCAGCGATGTGCATCTTGGCAAGGGCGGCACCCACTTCGCGGCAATGCTGCGCTTCCGGCTTCCTCAGCCACATGCCTTCCAGGAAGGAGATCAGCGCCGCCGGGCGGCCCGAGAGTTCGCCGAGCAGTTCGCCGTCCTTGCGTGGCAGGGGCAGTGGGCAGTTGAGGCCGCGTTCGGACAAATGATGCATCAGACCGAGGAAAAAGGGCAGATCCGACTTCTCGACACGCTTTTCGTAGAGCGTCAGGATCAGCGGTGATTTCGAGGTGTGGAGCAGGAAGTTGGAGTTTTCCACGCCCTCGGCAATGCCCTTGTAGGAGAGCAGCTCTCCGGCATCATACTGCGCCAG
This sequence comes from Rhizobiaceae bacterium, assembly GCA_027484835.1. GTDB lineage: Bacteria > Pseudomonadota > Alphaproteobacteria > Rhizobiales > Rhizobiaceae > Allorhizobium. The sequence goes on from JAIXSF010000372.1 coordinate 1,150, forward strand.
GAAGGCCTTCAGGTCGTGCTCGTTGATATCGGTGTAGACTGCCACAGCTTAGAGGTTCCGTGCCGCTTCGAGGATTGCCCGAGTCCTATAACGCGCGGACGGACAGTGCCAGCCCCGCAACGACATGGGGCACAGGAAATGGTCGGAGCCGGTGCGATTGATCGCCCGTCCGTCGCGGCGACCCAGATTACGGAAAACTTTACCATTCCCTAATCTCCGACATCTACTTTAGCCGAATCGGATAAAATGTGGGCGCCACACATGCAACGACCAGACACGCCTCGGCTGACGGACGATTTTGCCAGGGCCATGCATCTCGCGCTGATCGTCGCTGATCGGTCCGGGACCATTCGGTTCGCCAATCCGGCCTTCTGCGCGATGTTCGGCTATGCCGATGACGAAATCATCGGCCAGCCCCTGACCCTCATCATTCCGGAGAGGATGCGGGGGGCGCATACCGCTGGCATGTCGAATGTGGCGGGGGGATCAAAGCCCGGGCTTGCTGGCAAGCCGGTCGAGGTCAGCGCGATCAAGAGCGACGGTACCGAGTTTCCGATCGAAATCACACTCGCCACCTGGAGCGATGACGGAGAGTTCTGGGCCGGGGCGACCATCCGCGATGTGTCCGAGCGGCGTGAGCGGGATGCCCGACTGATGCGCCTAGCCTCGCACGACACCCTGACGGGTCTGCAGAACCGCCACGAGTTCATGACCGTGCTGGCGGAAAAACTCTCCCGCGGCACCCCCTGCACGCTGCTGATGATGGATCTCGACGGCTTCAAGGATGTCAACGACACGCATGGGCACATGGTCGGCGACAGTCTCCTGCAGGCGGTCGGCGTGCGCCTGCCTTATCTGCTCGGCGAGAAGACCATAATCGGGCGCATCGGCGGCGACGAGTTTGCCGTGTTGCTTGCAGGTTGCGGGGATCCGCTTGTCGCGCAGAGGGAAGCGACCCGCATTCTGGACGCATTCCGGAAACCCTTCAGCCTCGGTGGCATGGAGCTCGAGCTCGGAGCGAGCATCGGGATCGCGCTTGCACCCTCGCATGGCAGAGAGGCCGAGGAACTGCTGGCGTCAGCGGATTTCGCCCTCTACCGCGTCAAGGCATCCGGCGGGCGGGCCTATCGGTTCTTCGAGGCCTCCATGCGCAACGAAAGCCAGTCGAAGCGCGAGATGCGCGACCGTTTGCGAAAGGCGCTGCTGAAGAACGAGCTGGAGATGTACTACCAGCCGCAGGTCGATCTCGCGACGCGTCGCGTCGTGGGCTTCGAAGCGCTCATCCGCTGGAACCACCCGGAACTTGGGCTCATCCTGCCAGGTGTCTTCCTGCCGTCTCTGGAGCAGAGCTCGCTTGGCTGCGATATCGGTTGGTGGACCATAGAGGAGGCCTGCCAGATGGCGGCCGAGATCAACGGACCTGACGACCACTACCGGATCGCGGTCAATCTCTTCCCGCAACAATTCCGGTCGTCCCATCTCTGCGACCGCGTGGAAGACGCTTTGTGGCGTCACCGACTGGCGCCCGAATGCCTTGAGCTGGAAGTCACGGAAGAAGTGGCACTCAACGACAGTGAAGCGAGCATGCAGGCGCTGAAGGCGATCCGTGACATCGGCGTCGGCGTTGCCTTCGACGATTTCGGGACCGGCTTTGCGTCGCTCAGCTCCCTGCAGCGTTATCCGCTCACCACTCTCAAGATCGACCGCGGCTTCATCCGCGATATTCGCACGCTTCCGTCCGATCTGGCGATCACGCGCGCGCTCGTCACGATGAGCCGGGAAATGGGACTGCGGACGGTGGCCGAAGGTATCGAATCGGTCGAGCAGGAGAGCGTGTTGCGTGAAATCGGCTGCCAGGAAGGCCAGGGCTATCTCTATGGCCGGCCTATGTCGAAGGCGGATGCGGTCGCCTCACTTGGCCGCGCAACTGCCCCGCAGACATCGATCCGCGCCAAGCACCGCTGACTTTATCAGGCAACGGCGCTGGCGCGCTCAGCCATTCACCCAGGCCATATCCTCGCGGGTCAGTTCGACATCGCGCAGTTCGCGGTTGACGAGGAAGTGCTCGTTTTCTTCCGCGGTGATCGCAAGCTCCACCTTGGCGTCGAAACGCTCGCGGAAGGCGTCGATGATTTCGTCGACAATGACCTCGGGTGCCGAGGCGCCGGCGGAAAGGCCGAGCGTGCGGATATCACCGATCTCGGCCCATTCGATCTCGGAGGCGCGCTTGACGAGTAATGAGCGGGTGGCCCCTGCCCTCAAGGCGACTTCGACGAGGCGCTTGGAATTGGACGAGTTGGGCGCGCCGACGACGATGAAAAGATCGCAGCCGGGCGCGGCATGCTTGACCGCTTCCTGCCGGTTGGTCGTTGCGTAGCAAATGCTGTCGGCCGATGGCGCCGTCAGATTGGGGAAACGCTCCATCAGCCGGGCAATAACACCGGCTGTGTCGTCGACCGACAGCGTCGTCTGGGTCACATATCCCAAATTGTCGGGATCAATGGGCTGATAGGCATCCGCGTCCTCAACCGTTTCGATCAGGGATACGGTGCCTTCGGGCAGCTGGCCCATGGTGCCGATGACTTCCGGATGGCCGGCATGACCAATCAGGATTACGTGACGGCCGAGGCGCTCGTGGCGCATGGCCTGCTTGTGGACCTTGGAGACCAACGGACAGGTGGCGTCGAGATAGAAGAGATTGCGGCTTGCGGCATCTTCCGGGACCGATTTCGGCACGCCGTGGGCCGAGAAGACGACCGGCTGCTGGCGATGCTCGGCGGGGATCTCGTCGAGTTCCTCGACGAAGATTGCGCCCTTGGCCTCCAGGCCCTCCACGACATAGCGATTGTGGACGATCTCGTGGCGAACATAAACCGGCGCCCCATAGCGCTTCAGCGCAAGCACCACGATCTGGATGGCGCGGTCGACACCGGCACAGAATCCGCGAGGGCCGCAGAGCCGGATCGTCAGAGGGGGACGGTTCAAGTGCATGTTCATCAGGTCAACCGGCAATCAGGACAGCAAGGATGGCGAGCGCGGCGGGAAGCGCCTGGATCACGAAGATCTTCCGCGAGGCCGTTGCGCCCCCATATAGGCCCGCGACCAGCACGCAGCCAAGGAAAAACAACTGAATTTGATAGCCGACGGCAACATCCGGGTGCAGCAAGCCCCAGATCAGGCCCGCGGCGAGGAAGCCGTTGTAGAGGCCCTGATTGGCGGCCATGACCTTGGTTGCTTCGGCCTGCTCGGGCTTCATGCCGAATGCACGACGCCCCGTCGGGGTGGTCCAGAGAAACATCTCGAGGATCAGAATATAGATGTGCTCCAGTGCGACCAGCGCCACGAGCGTCGAAGCGAAATAGGACATGCAGTTTCCCCGGGATGGCAGTGACATCGCCATCTTCATGGGGCCGTTCTAGCGGAAAACTTCGGGCGGCTCTATCGCGATTTGCGACGGAAGAACCCAGCAAGCGTGACCGCCACGAGGGCGAAAGCCAATCCGTACCAGGTGATCGCATATTGCAGATGGTTGTTGGGGAGATCGATCTGCGTCACCCCACCCTTCGGCAATCCGCCGGCGACCGGCGTCGAGTCGGCGTCAAGGAAGAAGGGCAGAACCCGGTCCTGGGGCAGGCCTGTCGACGCTGCCATGCGAGAGAGGTCCTTCCAGTAGAAGATATTGGCCTTCTCGTCGTTGTCGGGGACCAGGGAGGACGGTTTCTCGGTGAGTTCGGCGCGGGCAAGGCCTGTGACCGCCTGCTCTCCGTCCAGCTGGCTTTCGGGGCGCGTGGCCGGATCCTTGCGGTCATAGGGGACGAAGCCGCGGTTGACGAAGAGATAGCGATCATCAGCCAATTCGAGCGGCGTATAGACGTAGAAGCCGGACTGCCCTTCGAATGTCGCGAGGAAATGGCGTTCCTTGTCGTTGAGGTAGCGGCCGGTGGCGGAGGCATGGCGATAATCGATCGCCTCGCCGGCGGCCAGCTGGCGCTCGACATCGGCGACAGCGATTGCCGGCGCCGTGCTGCGCTCGGCGATCTCTGCCATCAGCTGTTCTTTCCACGTCAGGCGCTGCACCTGCCAGGTGCCGAGCGAGAGCAGGATCGCGAGCGCGACCGGCACCACCACAAGGGCAAGCCAGAAACGCCAGCTTCGCCGCCCCTCGGCAACGCCATCCGTTTCCGTCTCAGCCACGGTCTATCACCCCTTGGGATGCGTTGTGCTTGTACTGAAGCGCAATGAGAAGCGCCTTGAGAAAGCGCATCAGCCAGAGGGTCAGGGCTACACCCAGAGGTGCGAAGACGAGTATGTGGAGCCAGACAGACGGCTGGTAGGTCAGTTCGACCCACACTGCAAAGCCGACGACGAGCAGGTCGGCCAGCAGGATGACGAAGATTGCCGGGCCATCACCCGCATCGACCCAGGAGAGGTCGAGGTCGCAGGCACTGCATCGGGTCTTCGGCTTGAGAAGTCCATCGAAGAGCCTGCCCGTGCCACAGCGGGGGCAGGATGCGCTGAGGGCGGCCTTGACCGGATCAACGGGCGGAAACTTTGCACTGTCTTCAGTCATGGGACTTTCCTCGAAACACTCTCACGCGATGCCAACCCTTATACCAAGTGTCGATGATAGGCACCTAAAGGATCGCCTCGACAGGCCTTGCGGGCCTGGAGCGAACTGCAGAGCGACGCATTCGCATCGATCAATGAACGCGACGGGGCCAGAACGGGCGGGACGCCCACCCATTCTGACTGTCGTCACCACCGGCTATTAGACCATGGGCAGGTTTGCTCCCAGTGCCGGATCGTCGCACGAGCCAAAAACACGAAGGGCGGCTTTCGCCGCCCTTCTGAAACGATCGTCACCCGGATCAATGGGCGAGCGGTGCACCCCAGTCGCCCCAGATGTAGATGGCGAAGAAGAGGAACAGCCAGACCACGTCAACGAAGTGCCAGTACCAAGCGGCAGCTTCGAAGCCGAAATGCTGCTGCGGGGTGAAGTGGGCGGCAAGCGCGCGGAAGAGGCAGAAGATCACGAAGATCGTGCCGACCAGAACGTGGAAGCCGTGGAAGCCCGTCGCCATGAAGAAGGTCGCGCCGTAGATCGAATTCTTGAAGTCGAACGGCGAGTGCATGTACTCGTAGGCCTGCACGAAGGAGAACAGGACGCCGAGCAGGACCGTCAGGACCAGGCCGGAGATCAGGCCCTTGCGGTCGTTGTGCAGCATTGCATGGTGCGCCCAGGTCACGCAGGTGCCAGACAGCAGCAGGATGACGGTGTTGTAGAGCGGCAGGTGCCAGGGATCGACGACCTCGATGCCAACCGGAGGCCACTGACCGCCGGTGAATTCGACGCGGCTCGCCTGGATCGCTTCGTTGGCGAAGAGGCTGGCGTCGAAGAAGGCCCAGAACCAGGCAACGAAGAACATCACTTCAGATGCGATGAACATGAGCATGCCGTAGCGCAGGTGCAGCGACACGACGCGGGTGTGGTGGCCTTCGTGGGCTTCCTTGATGGTGTCTGCCCACCAGGCAAACATCGTGAAGAGCACGATGGCGAGACCGATGTAGAACAGCCACGGATTGGCAAAGTCGACGCCGAACAGGTTCAGCGAACCGCCGTTCAAATAGCGCATGTAGCCGACGCCACCGAAGGTGAGGACGAAGGCGCCGATCGAGGCCAAGAGCGGCCAAGGGCTCGGATCGATGATGTGGTAGTCGTGGTTCTTCTGGTGCGCTTCGGCCATTTCAGCAATCCCCGAATGTCAATTTCATTACGAGTTCCGGCGAACCGGAGCCCTCTCACAGTTTCG
>JAIXSF010000120.1 GCA_027484835.1 Rhizobiaceae bacterium
GCCAGCGACTTCACGCCATCGCGTCCGGTCGCCGCCGGCTCGCCATCGCCGGCGACGGCGGCGTGGAAGCGGCGGACGCTTTCAGCATAGAGATCATGGAGCTCAAACCCGATCGCCTCGCGACCCGAGGCCGTCACCAGCTCGATGGAGCCGATCGGGTTCTGCGTCATCACATCACGGGCGAAGATCGACCCTTCCGTACCGTGGACTTCGAGGCCAGAGCCGGCGAAGGGATGCGTGAAACTCTCATGGCTCATCACCATGGCACCTGATGGCATTGCCCAGACGGACATGGCCGAATCCTCGACACCCTCACCGAGGCCAGAACTCGCCATCTGAGCTACGACGGAAACCGGATCTTCGCTGAGCAGAAAACGCGCGACGTCGGCATCGTGGACGGTGATATCGGGAATGACGCCACCACCTGCATCTGGCGCGTTGATCCGCCATCCCTGAAGATGCGGCGGCAGGAAGACAGCGTGATGGAGGCGCAGGGAAAGCACGCGTCCTATCCGCCCCGAGGCGATCAGAGCGCGAACAATGCGATGACTTCCCGAGCAACGCAGATGGTGATTGGTGGCGAAGACGACTCCGGCCTCTTCAGCAGCCCACACCATGGCGCGAGCATCTTCAAGTGTCAGCGCCAGAGGCTTCTCGCATAGCACATGCTTGCCAGCCCTAAGGGCGGCCAGCGCCTGCGGTAGGTGCTTTTCATTTGTTGTTGAGATGTAGACCGCGTCGACGTCCGTATTTCCCAGAAGTTGAGACAAATCCGTGCCTGACTGCGGGATTGCGTGCTCGGCGGCAAACGAGCGCGCACGTTCGACCGAGGTGCTTAGGACATGCGAGATTTCACCATGCTGGGCGCGTATCGCTCCGATCATGTACTGACGCGCAATCGTGCTGGCTCCGATAAGGGCCCACCGCATCTCTGTGTCCTCCCACATTTTCATTTTGGATCGTTCCAAACAATATGGAACGATCCAAAATGTCTGTCAAGCCGTTTTGAGGAGTGAGAATTGGGTCACGTCACGAGCTCAAGCGTCCATCATTCTGTGGCCGAACCGGGTTAAATCCAACGCCACAGGAAGGCTGAGCTCTCCAGTAGTGGTGCCCATCAGCGTTGACGACACTAATTTGGACTGAACTGGCGCCCCTTTCACGTTAGAGTAAAGCGAACTGATGCGCCGTATCCGGGCCGTGCGCCCGATGTGAGTTGGAATATGGCGCTCGGCCCAGGGAATGTGTTGGAAATCGTCAGGCTGCCTGTGCCGAGAGAAAAGCCTTCAGGCGGTCGCTTTGCGGCGCGCGCAGCACCTCACGCGGATCACCCTCCTCTGCCACCACGCCCTGGCTCAAGAACAATACCTTGCTGGAGACTTCGCGAGCGAAATTCATTTCGTGGGTGACGACGATCATGGTGCGCCCCTCCTCCGCCAGGCTTCGCATGACGCGCAGCACTTCGCCGACAAGCTCGGGATCCAGCGCACTGGTCGGCTCGTCGAACAGGATGAGTTCCGGCTCCATAGCCAGCGCCCGGGCAATTGCCACGCGCTGTTGTTCCCCACCGGACAGAAACGCTGGATAGGCATCCCGCCTATGCGACAGCCCAACTTTGGCGAGATAGAAATCAGCCCGCTCGCCGGCCTCCGACCGCGTCAGCCCTTTGACGCGGGTTGGGCCCAGCATGACGTTTTCACGGGCAGTCATATGCGCCCACAGATTGAATTGCTGGAAAACCATGGTCACGCGGGCGCGGTGGGCGCGAAGCTCGGCCTCGTCGATCACAATGAGATCTCCGGCCCGATCTTTGCGGCAGGCAAGCGGCGCCCCGTCCAGCGCAATCGTACCGGAAGTCGGCCGCTCCAGGAAATTCAGGCAGCGAAGAAAGGTACTCTTGCCGGATCCCGACGAACCAATCATCGAGATGACATCACCTTTCTCTGCAGTCAGAGATACGCCCTTCAACACCTCAACGGCACCGAAAGACTTGTGAATGCTGTTTGCGGAGAGCATTGTCGTCATGGGTCTACTCATGGACTGAGGAGTGGGCCGTCCCGGAAGGAACGGGTGCCGGCGATCTTGCCGAGCCGTTTGTGGATCTCCGCGATCCGGGTGGCCGGTCGCGCGTAAAAGACGCCGGATGTGCTGGCCCGGACGGGATGCAGGTCGCCTGTCACAGGATCGGTGATCTCGGCAACGATCTCGCCCTCGCGCACCGGGTGCCCGAGCGGCACTGGATATGAGACAAGCCCAGCGATCGGTGCGACCAGCGCCTCCGACCCTGCAAGCGGTGTCGGCTCGCACAATAGCGCCGGGATCGTCGAATGGCCGGCCAGCACGCCAACGTAGCGGAGATAATCGACCAGAGCCGCGGCATCATCCGCTGCCACCTTGCGGTCAACATCCATGCGTCCCCGCAGTTCGAGAGTGCAGCTGGTGCAGCCCTGCGGAATGACCTTGTCGGGAAAGGCCTCGGCGATTGCGCGCCACGGCTTGGTCAGGGCCTCATCGAACGGCTCTCCCCCGGAGACATCGGCCACGAGCAAAGCGCGGCATCGGGTAAGTGCTGCAAGCGGAAGTACACGCTCCAGCGAAACCGGCTGTGTGTACAAGTGCACCTCGGCCTCGCCATCACAATGCAGATCAATGACCACATCGGCTGGTAGAGCAAGCCGCATGAGGGCATGGCGCAACCGATCGCTCGGCGCGGATGGTGCGATCGTTGCAAGCGCCTGAAGCAGCGCCTGCCGGATCCGAGCCGTATTCGTCTGAGGATCATCGGTGAGCATGTCGCCGACCAATGCGATCACCCGCGCAGTCAAATCCGGATAGTCGCGGTTGAAGTTGCGGCCGTCATAATGGTCGAAACGGCCTTGTTGATCGCCATGCAGGAATTGCCCGAGTGCAAGCGGATTGGCCGCTGGCACGACGGTCACCCGCCCGCTTATCTTGCCCGCCCGATCTTCCTCTATCAGTCGATCGACCAGAATGCGTGCCGTCAGCATGCCCGGACCCTCATCAGCATGCAATCCGCCTTGGACATAGACATGCGGACCGTCGTTGCCTCCGCCGAAACTGAACCAGGTCAGCCGATGGATGGTGCCGGTCCCGCGTCCGGGAATATCGATGAAATGTTCATGCATGTATGGGTTCCGCAGCTACCACCTTGGTCGCGCTGGTGCGTGGGTCAAGGTGGCGAAGATAGTGACGCTCCAGGAGGCGGAACGTCTGGGTGAGAATGATGGTGAGCGCCAGATAGAAGACGGCCGCCATACCGAAGCTTTCCGGCAGGACGAGGTAATTTGTGTAGACGTCGCGGGCAACGCGCAGGATCTCGACGATGGTCACTGTGCTGGCAAGGGCCGTCGCGTGCATCATCTGCACCACCTCGTTGCCATATTGGGGTAGCGCCCGGCGCCAGGCGCCCGGCCAGAAGACATCGCGCAGAACCTGCAGTCGGGTGAGCCCGATCGCCCGAGCCGCCTCGATCTCGCCAGCGGGCGTTGCCCGGATGGCGCCTGCGAACATCTCCGTCGTATAGGCGGTAGTGTTGAGGGTGAAGGCGAGCCAGGCGCAGAACCAGGGACTGCGCAAGACCGGCCAGATCGCGCTCTCGCGGATCACTTCAAACTGCGGCAGGCCATAATAGATGATGAAGAGCTGCACCAAGAGCGGCGTGCCCCTGATGACATAGGTATAGGTCCAGACCGGGATCCTCACCCAGGGGTTTGCCGAAGCGCGCGCGACCGACAAGGGGATCGACAGGACCAGGCCAGCCGAGATCGACAGCACGAGAAGAAGAAGCGTGATCCACAGTCCGTCGATGAAGAAGGGCAGCGTCTCGGATACGATTTGCCAGTTGATCATCGAAGGGCCTCCCGACGAACGCCTCTGGAAAAACGGCGCTCGACCATCGAAAGGACGAGGATCGAGACCGTGGTCACGGCGAGATAGATCGCCCCGGTCAGAGCGTAGAAGGTAAACGGTGCCCGGGTCGCCGCGGATGCCAGACCCGCCCGGTGCACCATGTCATCGAGGCCGATGATCGAGACGAGCGCGGTCGCCTTCAGCATGACCAGCCAGTTGTTGGTGAAGCCTGGGATCGCATGGCGGATCATCTGTGGCAGCGTGATGTTGGTGAGCACCTGCAGGCGCGTCAACCCGCAGGCATAGCCCGCCTCGATCTGGCCACGGGGAATGGCGAGGATCGCGCCACGAAAGGTTTCGGTCAGATAGGCGCCGAAGACGAAACCAAGCGTCAAGGTACCGGCCGCGAAGGGATTGATCTCGATGTAACCCCAGCCGCGGGCATCGGCTATCCGATTGAGCAGGATCTGCCCGCCATAGAAGACGCCAAGCATCAGGAGCAGATCGGGCAGAGAGCGAACAACGGTGGTGTAGGCGTTCGCGGCTCCTCGCAGAAACGGCGAGGCAGACTGCTTGGCGACCGCGCCAATGAGACCGAAGACGCAGGCAACCAGAAGTGAGACTGAAGCGACCGACAGGGTGACGCCGAGCCCCGCCACGATCATGGGCAGATATCCGTGGAACATGTTACCTCCGGGCGAGCTGCTCCACCGAATTCGCGGCGGCAGAGCAGCGTGCAGGTTCGCGGATCAGGGCTGCGCCGGCTTCGGCATGATGTCGAAATCGAAGTACTTGGCGGAGATGGTCTTGTAGGTGCCGTCCTGCATGACGGAGGAGAGGGCAGCGTTGATGTCGCCTTTCAGTTTCTCCTCGCCCTTGCGAAGTGCGATACCCACCCCGCCATCGGTGCTTTCAGTGAGCGTGATAGCCTCGCCGACTTGCGAGAAGCCTTTGCCTTCCGGCTGCTTCAGGAAACTTTCTCCCGACACGACGGAGGACCCGAATGCAATGTCTCCGCGGCCGGCCGCAAGTTCGAGATACACAGCCGTCTCCTTGTCAACCAAGAGGGCCTCGCTGTCGGGATAGTTTGCAGCGATGTAGTCAGCCCGAGGGCTGTTGCGCAGCACAATGATCGTCTTGCCCTTCAGATCCTCGGGTGAGTACCCGGTAAAGGCACCTTCCTTGGCGACAAAACGAGAGGGCACATCGTAGTAAGGATCAGAGAAATCGACGACCTGCTTGCGCTTTTCTGTGATCGTCATCGAGGCGACGATTACGTCAAACTTCTTGGCGTTGAGAGCCGGAATCATCCCATCCC
>JAIXSF010000228.1 GCA_027484835.1 Rhizobiaceae bacterium
TCGAGAGCGGTGGTGAAGCGATCGACTTCCTCGATCGTGTTGTAGTGCACCATCGAGACGCGCAGCATGCCGCCATGGTCGGTCAGCCCGAGATATTCGGCAAGGCGGCGCGAATGGAAGTCTCCGAAGCGCATGGCGATCTTCTCCGCGTCCATGGCCTTGCAGAGGTCGGCCGCCTCGCGTCCATCGAAGCGGAAGGCGATGGTGGGTACGCGTTTGCTGTCGCGGTTCATCGACTGGCCAACGATCATGCAGTCGTTGCGTGATCGCAGATAGGTGAGCAGGCGTTCGGTCAGAGCGTCTTCCTGCGCGGTGATCGCGCCATAGGCCGCCTCGATCTTCTGCCTGATCGTTCCGGTTTCGCCGGCCTGTTCACCGAGTGAAACGAGATAGTCGACGATGCCGCATGTGGAGTACGCGAGCTCATAGTTCGGATTGCCCGGCTCGAGTTTGCCCGGGACTTTGTCGCGGCCGTAGAAGTAGTGGTAGAGCGTGTCGAGCTCCAGCAGCAGGTCATATTTGCCATACATCAACGCGTAATGCGGACCGTAGGTCTTGTAGAGGCTGAAGACATAGTAGTCGACGTCGAAGGCCTGAACGTCGACCGCCCGGTGGGGGGCGTAGGCGACGGCATCGACGCAGATCTTGGCGCCGCGGGCATGGACGAAATCGGCGATCTCGCGGATCGGGTTGATCGAGCCGAGGATGTTCGAGCAATGGGTGACGCAGACGAGCTTCGTGCGCTCGCTCATCAGGGGCGCAAGATCGGTTAGGTCGAGTGCCAGCGTTTCCTTGTTCAGCGGCCAGATCTTCAAGATCACGCCGCGTTCCTGGAGCCGGTCCCAGGGACCGATATTGGATTCGTGATCCGAGATGGTGATGATGATTTCGTCACCCTCCGTCAGCTGGCTGTGCATGGCGCGGGCGAGGTTCTGCAAGAGCGCGGTCGTCGAATTGCCGAACACGATCTCTTCCGGACGGTTCGCATTGACGAGATGCATGGCTGCGGTTCGCGACTCCAGGAGGGCGGCCGCGGCAGCTTGGGAGACCTCGTAGGAGCCGCCAATCTGGACATTCTTGTCGAACAGGAAGGTGTTGATCCGCTCGACGGCACTTTTGAGGATCTGGGAGCCTCCCGCATTGTCGAAGAATGTCCAGCCACGGGCGAGGCCCGGGAACTGGCTGCGCACATAGTCGAGATCGAGCGGCTTGGCGGAAGGGGCTGGCATTGCGGGGGTGTCCTCCAGTGTTTTTTCTTGTTCAGTGATTCAGGACTGCGCGCAGGAAGCCGCGCGTCCGTTCATGCTGTGGGGCGTCGAAGATTTCGGCCGGCGCTCCGCTTTCAACCAGGCGTCCGCCATCCATGAAGATCACCCGGTCGGCGACCTGGCGGGCAAAGCCCATTTCATGGGTCACGACGACCATGGTGACGCCGGAGCCTGCCAGCTTGCGCATGACATCCAGCACCTCGCCCACCATCTCCGGGTCCAGCGCCGATGTCGGCTCGTCGAAGAGCAGCACGCGCGGCTCCATGGCCAGCGCCCTGGCGATCGCCACGCGCTGCTGCTGACCGCCGGAGAGCTGACCTGGGAACTTCTCGGCTTGCTCGGAGATGCCGACGCGGGCCAGGAGGTCTCGGGCCTTGCGCTCTGCTTCCGCCACCGATGTGCCGCGCACCCGCATCGGAGCGAGCATGACGTTCTTCAAGACGGTCATGTGCGGAAAGAGGTTGAAGGACTGGAAGACCATGCCGACTTCGGCGCGCACCTTGGCAAGCGCCGGGCCGGGCTCGACGCGAATGCCGTCGACCGTGATCCGGCTTTCGGGTGCGAAGGCCTCGAGATGATTGATGCAGCGGATCAGCGTCGACTTGCCTGACCCCGAGGGGCCGATGACGCAGACCACTTCACCTTCTGATATGTCGAGGTCGATGTCGTGCAGAACGGTAAAGGTGCCATAGGCCTTGGTGAGCCCACGGATCGAGATGAGGGGCGCGGTGGTTCCGGTCATCAGCGTTTCCCCCGGCTGAAATGTTTCTCGAGGTGCGAGACGATGGCGACCATCGGCCAGAGGAGCGCGATGTAGATGAGCGCGGCCCCGATGAGGGGTGTGGGATTGGCGGCGAGTGCCTGAGCCTGGGTCGCCTGCTTGAGAAGATCCGGCATGGCGACGACGGAGGCGAGCGCCGTGTCCTTCATGACATTGATGCAGTTGTTGGTAAGCGGCGGAATGACGATGCGGATCGCCTGGGGCAGGATCACGTCGACCATGGTGTGGCGGTTGGACAGACCGAGGGCTGCGGAGGCCTCGAACTGACCATGCGGGATGGCCTCGATGCCGGCGCGAAAGATCTCCGCCGTATAGGCGGCCGATACCAGGGACAGGGCCGTGACTGCCGAGAAGAAAGGCGAGAGCCGAATGCCGACGAAGGGCAGGGCGTAATAGACGACGATCAGAAGCACCAGAAGCGGGATTGACCGGAAGATGTCGATATAGACGCGTATCAGAACCTTGAAGAAGGCCGGTGCGTAGAGGCGCGCAACTGCCAGGAAAAGGCCGCCGGCAAGGCCGACGAGAATGCTCGTCACCCCGATCTGGAGCGTGACGAGCAACCCCCAGAGCAGCGCGGGAAGGCTGTCGGCGAGGACGTCGAGATTGAAGAAGGTATTGATGAGTGTCATGCCGCATCGGCTCCCAGGGCAGGCCGGCGGAACGAGAGTGTCCCGCCGGTTGCGTTTCGAGCGTTACTTGCCCTTGGGCATGTCGAGCACGGTGACGGTCGAGGTGGTGTCCTCGGCCTTAGCGCCGAACCAGGTTTCATGCAGCTTGGCGATGAAGCCTTCCTGCTTGAGCGCGGTGATGACGGTGTTGACCTCGGTTGCGAGCGGATCGTTCTTGTTGAACATGATCGAGTATTTCTCGCCGGTCGGGATGCGCTCTACCACCTTCAGTTCCGGCTTGTCCTTGACGTAGTAGAGAAGGGCCGGGATATCGGAGATATAGCCGTCGACGCGGCCGGCGACGAGGTCGAGCATGGCCGGCTGGAGGCCTTCGAAGCGGCGGATCTCGCCGAGCTTGTATTCGGCCTTGTTGGCGTCCGCCCACATGTCGCCGGTCGAGCCGGTGTCGACGCCGACGACCTTCTCGCCCATGTCCTTCAGGCCCGTGATGCCCGAGGCGGCGGTGACGGTCAGGGACTGGTCGCTGTCATAATAGGGCTGCGCGAAGGAGACGGATTCGAGGCGCTTCTCGGTGATGGTGATCGAGGAGATCGCCATGTTGATGCGGCCGGACTGGACCGCCGGGAAGAGGCCGTTGAACGGTGTGTTGACGAATTCGACGGTCTTGCCGAGGCGCTTGGCGATCTCGTTGACGAGATCGACCTCGAAGCCCGTGACCTTGCCGGTGGCGTCTTCGAATTCCCAGGGGACGTTGCCGATATTGGCGCCGACGGTCAAGTCTGCGGCATGGGCGGAGGTGCCGAATGCGGCAAGTAGGCCCGCGAAGATGGATGCTTTAAATGTGGTTGAACGTGTCATGAGAGTTCCCCTTGTTTTTTGAACATGACTCAATCTACATTGGTCTAACTGGTCAGACCAGTCAGGCCAAACAAGCA
>JAIXSF010000318.1 GCA_027484835.1 Rhizobiaceae bacterium
CCGGATGCGAAGTCGTCGAAGGCCTTTTCGGTTACACGGATGATATGCGCCCGGACGAAATCTGCGCCTTCGCGGGCGCCGTCTTCCGGGTGCTTCAGCGCGCATTCCCATTCGACAACCGCCCAGCCGTCGAAATCATTCGCTGCCATCTTCGAGAAGATCGCGCCGAAATCGACCTGGCCGTCGCCGAGCGAGCGGAAGCGCCCGGCCCGCTGCACCCAGCCCTGGTAACCGCCATAGACACCCTGACGACCGGTCGGATTGAACTCAGCGTCCTTGACGTGGAACATTTTGATCCGGTCTTTGTAGATGTCGATGTTGTCGAGATAATCGAGGCACTGCAGCACATAGTGCGAGGGGTCATAGAGCATGTTGGCGCGGGAATGGTTCTTCACCCGCTCCAGGAACATCTCGAAGGTCACGCCGTCATGCAGGTCTTCGCCGGGATGGATCTCATAAGCGACGTCGACGCCCTGCTCCTCGGCATAGTCGAGGATCGGCAGCCAGCGGCGCGCCAGTTCGTCAAAGGCGGTTTCGACCAGACCGGCCGGACGCTGCGGCCACGGATAGATATAGGGCCAGGCAAGCGCGCCCGAAAAGGTCGCATGCGCCTTGATGCCGAGGTTGCGCGACGCCTTAAGCGCATATTTGACCTGTTGCACGGCCCATTCCTGCCGAGCCTTCGGGTTGCCGCGCACTTCGGGAGCGGCAAAGCCGTCGAAGGCTTCGTCATAGGCCGGATGAACAGCCACAAGCTGCCCCTGTAGGTGGGTGGAGAGCTCGGTGATCTCGACGCCGTTTGCCCGGGCAACACCGGCAAGCTCGTCGCAATAATCCTTGGATTCGGCCGCCTTCTTCAGGTCCATCAGCTGGCCGGCCCAGGTCGGAACCTGCACGCCGACATAGCCCTTGTCTGCCGCCCACTTGGTAATTCCATCCCAGGTATTGAACGGTGCGGCATCACCCGCGAACTGGCCGAGAAAGATCGCCGGCCCCTTGATCGTCTTCATGAATTCTCCTCCCTGAGCATTCCTGCAACGTTTCCGTTAACGATTACAGGAGATGGAATTTCGACACAACGGCAATGATACCCGAGACGGAAATCTGCCCGGGAAAACCCCGGGCAGACTGATTTTGCTGGGCTTTCGGATCAGAACGGCGAATCCGGGAAGTAGTAGTTCTTCGCGTTGTCAGCCGTGATCAGCGTCGCGTCGAGCGTGTAGGTGCCATGGACCGGGACCGCGTCGTAGATCGCAGCAGCCGTCAGTTCCATCGCCGTGCCGACCATCGACGGCGGGTAGAGAACGTTGACCGGAACCATCTTGTCGCCGTCCATGACCTTCTTGATCATGTCCTTGGAGCCGGCACCGCCGATGATGTACTGGATGTCGGTACGACCAGCCTGTTCGATGGCCTGCAGTACGCCGACGGCCATGTCGTCATCCTGGCACCAGACGACGTCGATCTTCGGATACTTGGTGAGGTAGTCCTGCATGACCTTGAAGGCGTCGTCGCGGTTCCAGTTGCCGAACTGGCGGTCGAGAACCTTGACGTTGGATCCGGCAATGCCCTTGTCGAAACCGTCCTGGCGCTGCTGGTCGATCGGGATCGGCAGACCGCGGATGACGACGACTTCGGCGTCTGGCGAGTTCTTGGCGATGTATTCGCCAGCGACCTTGCCAAGTGCCGGGTTGTTGCCGGCGACATAGAGGTCACGCACGCTGTTGTCGTTCACCGACGGTGCGCGGTCGACGATGGTGACGAAGTGACCCTTGTTCTTCACTTCCTTCATCGCGTTGACCAGCGGATCCGGATCGGTCGGCAGGATGACGAGTGCATCGATGCCCTGGATTTCCAGGTCCTGGATGGCGTTCGCCTGGGTTGCCGGATCGGCAGACGTCTTGACGATGACGTTGAGGCCCGGATGCTCCTTCATCAGGAGTTCGGCAACGCGGTTGGCGTGATAGACGACGCCGGCGGTCCAACCATGGTCGGCGGCCGGAATGGAAACGCCGATGGTCTTCGTCTCCTGCGCCTGAGCGGCCGTGAAGATCGAGGCCAGCGCCGTCATGGCAACGGCAAGGCCTAACAGTTTCTTGTGCATTGGTTTCCTCCCAAAGTGACAAAGGGTCGACTGAAGAACGGACCGGGCGACCCTCCTGCCCGGCCGTTTGCTTACGCCTTGCGCGCCAGCGACCGCTGGACGAGCATCGCGATGATGATGATCGTGCCCTGGATGGCGCCGATCAGGTATTCGGAGATGAAGTTCGACAGCAGCATGATGTTGCCGACGAGTTCGAGGATGAAGGCACCGCAGATCGTGCCCCAGACACGGCCGGCGCCGCCTTTCAGCGCCGTTCCGCCGACGACGACGGCGGTGATCGCCTGCAGCTCCCACAGGATGCCCGTGGTCGCAGAGGTCGAGCCGAGGCGCGGCACGTAGAGGAGCACCGCAATCGCAACGCAGAGGCCCTGGATGACGAAGGCGATCGTGCGGACCCGGTCAACGGCAATGCCGGAATAACGCGCGACATCGCGGTTCGAGCCGACGGCAACGACATGGCGGCCATAGCGCGTGCGATAGAGGATGATGGCCGCAATCGCTGTCACCACGAGGATCACGACGATCGGCACCGGCAATCCAAGGATCGAGCCGAAATAGACCGGACGGTAGATCTCTTGCTGGACCGGATCGCGGAGCGTGATTGCTCCGCCTTGGCTGAGCCAGGTGGTCAGGCCGCGATAGATGCCCATGGTACCCAGGGTCGCGATGAAGGGCTCGATCTTGCCGACGGTGGTGATCAACCCGTTCAGGAGCCCACAAAGCGAACCGATGATGATCGCAAGCGCCATGGCGGCCGCAATCATCAGGCCGGGATCGGCGATCGCTCCGGAATTCATGAACAGGATCATCAGGCTGGCGACGAAGGCCACCATTGAACCCACGGAGAGGTCGAGATCCCCCGACGAGATGACGAAGGTCGCCCCGACGGCGATGATCGCGATGAAGGCCGAGCGGGTCGCGACATTGGCGAGATTGGTGAGGCCGATGAAGTTCGGGTTCACCAGCGCGCCGACGATCAACAGAATCAGCAACGCGGCAAAGGGTGCCACGGCGCGCAGATCGACGTCGCGCCATGTGCGGCGGCCACGGACAGGGATGGTCGTTTCAGTCTCGGCAGTCATGTCTTCCCGTCTCCTCCCGCCCGCCGTGTCGTGACGGCCGCGCACCCTGAAGTCTTCGTTTCCGAGCCCGGTCTTGCCGCCAGGCTTCCCAATCGATCAGCTTGCCATCTGCCGTTTCAGGCCGGCGGCGTAGCGCATGATCGTCTGTTCGTTGATGTCTTCGCCCTCGAGCAGGCCGACCATCCGGCCCTCCCGCATCACGGCGACCCATGTGCAGAGCCCGATCACCTCCGGCATTTCCGAGGAAATAACGATGATGGAACGCCCCTCGCGGGCGAGCGCTGCAATGAAATGGTAGATCTGCTGCTTGGTGCCCACATCGATGCCGCGTGTCGGCTCGTCGATGATGATCACGTCAGGCTCGACTTCCATGATCTTGGCGAGCAGGAGCTTCTGCTGGTTGCCACCGGACATGCGCCCGACGCGGACTTTCTCGTCGCGCACGCGGATGTCGAAACGCCGCTTGGCGCGCGCCATGGCCTTCGCCTCGCTGCCGGGGTCGAGGTAACCATGACGCACATGGTTGTCCATCGACTGCAGCGTCAGGTTCGCGGTCATGCCCTCGCCGAGCAACAGTCCCTTGCCCTTGCGATCCTTGGTCATGTAGGCGAGCCCACGCCGGTTGGCCTCGCGAAAATCCTGCTGCTCGAGCGCGGTGCCCTTCAGCCTGACCTCGCCGGACAGTCGCGGTCGCAGGCCAGCTACGGCTTCCATCAGCTCGGTCCGTCCCGACCCGATCAGGCCGGAAAAGCCGAGAACTTCGCCGCGCTTCAGGTCGAAACTGGCATTCTTGACGAAGCCGGTCGTCAGATCCTTGACCGACAGCACGATCTCCTCGTCGACGTCCGGCTCGTGCTTGTTAGGGTATAGGCTCGACAACTCACGCCCGACCATCAACTGGGCGATCGCTTCACCGTCGAGCGCAGAGGTCGGCGCGGTCTTCACCCACTGGCCATCACGAAGCACGGTGACGCGGTCTGTCAGCTCCATGACCTCGTCGAGCTTGTGGCTGACGAAGACGAAACTCGTGCCGCGGGCGCGCAGCTTGCGCACCTGATCGAACAACACATCCGTCTCATCGCGCGACAGGACAGCCGTCGGCTCGTCCATAAAGACGATGCGCGCCTTGCGGCTAATCGCCTTGGCGATCTCGACCATCTGCTTGTCGGCAACGGCGAGCGAACTGATCAGCGCATTTTCGTCGATCCTGGAACCCAGCTGATCGAGGACCCTCCGCGCCTCGGCGCGCATCACCTTGCGATCAAGCATGCCGAACCGCGTGACCTCGCGACCGAGAAAGAGGCTTTCGGTAACCGTCAGATGGTCCGCGAGATTGAATTCCTGGTGAATGAGGACGATGCCGAGCGCTTCGGCAGCGCCATTGGCCGGCAGCGTGACCGGCTCGCCGTCGAGCAGGATGCGGCCGGCAGTCGCCTGCTCGAAGCCCGAAAGGATCTTGACGAGCGTCGACTTCCCCGCGCCGTTCTCGCCCATCAGCGCATGAACCTCGCCCGGCAACACGTCGAAGTCGACGCTGAACAGCACCTGCACGTCGTTAAAAGATTTGGAGATACGCTCCGCCACGAGCACGGGTGTCCGCGCCTCGCCCCCAACCGATGTCATGCAATCCTCCCGGCGGTTCCTCCACCGCTCTGACATCTTGTGTAAACCTTTACATGGCCGATGTAAAGGTTTACATCATCACATCACGGGGACAAATTGTTCCATCTCGGCTTTCGCAGTCGCAGCAGTGAATGTAAGGTCTCCAACGATTCCAGACGGATAGGGGATGAAGCCGCGTGCCGGAACAAGCACCAGCGACGATCGAGGACGTGGCACGCATCGCGGAAGTGTCGATCGCGACGGTGAGCCGTGCGATCCACACCCCCGACAAGGTGGCGAAATCGACCCGCCAGCGCGTCAATCAGGCCATCGCCATCACCGGCTACACGACCAATGCCATGGCGCGCTCGCTGCGCATGGGGCGGTCGAACATGATCCTGATCCTCGCACCCGACATCGGTGATCCGAACTTCTCATCGACCCTCATTGGCCTGGAGAACGAGGCGCGCGCGCATGGCTACGGCGTCCTGATCGGCCACACCCAGAACGACCCCGAGCGCGGGCTGGAATATTTGAAATTCTTGAGCTCGGGTCAGGCGACGGGCCTTGTTCTGTTTACCGGACACGAGCCCTTCGGCCATCAGGTACTCGGCCAGCGTCTGCCGCCATCGGTGGCCGTGTTCGAACCGGTCTTCGGCTCGAAGATCTCCTATGTCGGCGTCGACGATGTCGCCGGCGCGAGGAAGGCCGCCGAACACCTCCTGTCCTCCGGCCACCGCTCCATCGCCTTCATCGGCGACAGCAAGACGCGGCTTGGTCACCAGCGCCGACGCCAAGGTTTCGACATCGCATTGGACGCCGCACGCATTCCCCCTCAACAGCGCTTCGTCCTGGAGGGTGAAGGCACGATCGAAAGTGGCCGCCTCGCTGTCGAACAACTCTTCATGCGCGACACGCTGCCGACAGCCTTCATGTGCGTCAACGACGCCACCGCCGTCGGCGTTCTGAACGGCCTCACCGCCCGCGGCTACGACCTGCCGCACGACTTCTCGGTCATTGGCTTCGATGATGTGCCCCAGGCAACTTACGTGAACCCAGCACTCACCACCATCCGCCAGCCCCGCACGGCCATCGGCCGCCAGGCCATGTCGCTGCTGATCAAGTCCCTCTCCGACCGCCCAACCGAACGCCAGGAAATCCTGCTGATGCCGGACCTCATCGTGCGGGGATCGGTGACAGGACCGACAAAGCGGTAGACCTGCCCAAGCGGCGAGATAGGCCCGATGGACCCATATCCGATCTGGGCCGTTGACCGAGTTCCCCCTATATTGGCAGATGCCCGCCCACCCTGCCCCACCAATCGGAATACCCCATGAGTGTTGCCTTCACCAAGGAAGAGAGTTCGGAAACCGCAGCGGAAACCCATCTGCCGGACAGACCGATTTCGCCCCATCCGAACCTCGTGACGTCAGAAGGATTGAAGCGTCTTGAAGCCGAGGCGGAAGAAGCACGTGCCGCCTATCTCGCGGCACAGACGGTGGAGGATGTGAACGAGCGCCGCCGTCAATCGGCCGCCCCCTATCGTGATCTCAAATACCTGACGGAGCGTCTGCGCACCGCGCAGGTCATTCCGGAGCCCGAAACCAACGCTGTCGTGGCCTTCGGCAGCAAGGTCACCTTCGAACGCGATGACGGCCGCGTGCAGACCTACCGCATCGTCGGCGAAGACGAGGCCGACCCGAAGACCGGCTCGATCTCGTTCGTTTCGCCCGTGGCCGCACGGCTGATGGGCAAGGCGGTCGGCGATGTGGTGACAGTCGGCGACCAGGAGCTGGAGATTACGGCGATCGCGTGAGAGACGCCGGGCGACGCACACCACAACCGTCATCCTCGGGATTGTCCCGAGGATCTGCTGCCGCCTGCCGGAAACTCGACTCTTCGGGCGACCGCCGCGCGCGCACGCCATTCCTAAACCGTCCAAACGGCGACCACCCTTGGTAGATCCTCGGGGCAACCCCGAGGATGACGGCCTTGCAGGAATGCGAAAGGCCGGGACGCTTTCGCGCCCCGGCCTCCAAACGCACTCAAAGCGTCGAAATCAAACGTAGCGGTTGACCACGTTCTCCAGCAGTTCCTGCTTGCCGGATACAGGCGTCGGATTGACGTTCTGGGCTTCGACGCGGGCGGCGATTGCATCG